>JAQCMZ010000122.1 GCA_028274825.1 Haloferacaceae archaeon | reverse complement strand
GATCAGTCTGAGTGCCATCTTCAGCAGGACACCCTGAAAAAAAACCCCGACGGTAACAATCAGACGCGAAGACGGTGACAGCGTATGCAAATACGGCCGCTGGGACGGTGATGAGATACCCAGTCAAAGGAAGGGTGACGATCCCAACTGCGATGACCTTTGCGGCGGTCAGTTGGGTAGTAATCAGCGCGGTTACAAACGGTGCTGCTAACACCAGTTGTGGGACCGCGAGTTCTGATTGGACGGGCTCCCGGCCGACTCCACCTCGTTGAGATGTCATTGGCGTGGGTTCGGACTGATCAGATCCCATCTACGCCCCTGACAGTGTCTCCTGTCCAGTCGTGGTCGTGGCGGTTGGGACGTGTGAGGTCACGTTCTGCCGAATGGGTCGTATTGATGTCGTGGCGTGGCTGACAATCCTCGCCGATTTTCCAGCCTGGCCACCGTGCTCAAGCGCGAATAGATGAGAGATTCCGGCACTGTGCTGCAGCACAATACAGCATCGACAACTCAGGTGAATAAACTATCCTTCCCCTCCTCGGGGCCGCTCATCATAGCGATGGCAGCGCGGAAGCCCCCGGCTTTGGCGTGGATGGTCGACACGAGACGGAAACTCGTGAGATGAGCCGTGAGCGAATATCAGGGTGGATTCGTGTCCAGGATGTCCCACTCGTGGCCAGGGAGTATCCGATCGCCGCGCTGATCGACAGCACGGATACTATCCCACGCCTCGAAGTCGTTGACCGTCGTTCCCAACTTATACGCGCTGTCGGCACTCCCCGAGAGATTGTCGAAAGTCGGGACAGCGTCAACCGCAGCGACCGTGGTTCCCGTCTCCGTCTCGACAGCGACAGACATATGCCCGATTGTGTGCCCGGGCGTCGGAAATGCAGTCACCCCTTCACAGATGGTGGTTTCGCCCTCCATGGGGGTCATTTGGACCCGGAGCCACGGGGGTTCATAGCCTAGCGACTTGGCATCGTACCCGGCAGCGTGCATCGGTTTCGGGGCAATCGCGTACTCCAGCTCGCGTCTGGGGACATGAATTTCCGCATCCGAAAACAGATTGAGATTGTAACAGTGGTCCCAGTGGAGATGTGAAAGTACGACGTGGTCGATATCAGCCGGTTCGTAGCCTTCTCCGACGAGAACTGTAGAAAGCTCCTGATCGGCAGATCTGTGACACGTGAATCCCGGGTGGTGGTCATTCATCTGTTCGAGTTCGCCAAACCCCGTGTCGACAAGAACCGTTTTCGGACCCTCGATGAGATACACGATTACTGGTGCAAGGATCTCTTCGCCGGCTTTTCCGGTAATCAAGACGCTCCGATCCATCTCAATGGAGCCAGAGCACAGCGGCGTGACCGTTGGCATACTCGCTAAATTACTGGCTCCACAGATAGTCTTTCAGAAAGTTCCCGAACGCGTCAGTATCGAAACTCGCAGACTAATCGCCTGTTCTCGGTGCGTGCAACGATTCATCCCAAAGACTCCCCATCACAGACGAATTGGCTCCCGCGGTGGACGACGACACAGGGGCAGTTCATGAGCTGAGACAGACTGCACTCGCCGGCACACTGACGACCACGGAGGAGTCCCGACCGCACACACCCCTGACAGGGACCGTCTCAAGAAAGACTTCAGTAGCTCGCTGAACACCCTGCAGAATCACACTCTCCAAGCCAGCAAAACGGCCCACAGCGGCGGGCGCTGCCAGGCATGAGGCAGAATTGAATGGTAGTCAGCCCAAGTATTATATGTGTGTATCGTTTTGTATGTAACGTATTATGTGTCACTTCAACGGACGCCCACAGCGTGGGTACGATTACGAAGAGACGGACGATGAAGAAGAGATGTTTGAAGATGAGAACGCCGAGCCCGACCTCGCGAGTAAGGAGAAGGTGGAGGACGCTCGCATACTCACCGACGGCGGCGACGAAGACGAAGAAAGCGAGTAAGTCGGGCAGCTTACGGCTGTCGCCTCAACCCACTGTTTTTTTGCATACTGTAATGACGTAGCGATGCACCTCGATTATCTCGAATGATCTGTATGTGGTAATCCACGCGGAAATCATCTTGACAAGAGCCTCTCTACTACTCCGTTAAACACCGTCTTCACTCAAGAGGATCAAACGGTGAGTCGGCTTACGAGTAGCTGGCTATGCTACTCTCAAGATCGATATCGCCTTACTCGAGTCCAACGGCCGCTATTCAATACAGCAGTTCCTATAGATTCGAGGAGAATACTCACGGCTCAAGCCGTGGGATGAATCCGGTCAAAAACAACACGGGAAAGCCGAAAACCATCAACTGATGTGATGGCTACTCCGGCTTCAGTGTCTCTTAGAGAGTCGACTGTCGCTCACAAGCATACCCCTCAACCAGCGTGTGCAATCAAACACGTGGGGAGACAACAGTTACAACCCCCTGCGCGAAGGTGTGAGGATCGTGAGACCGGCTGCTGAAACCAGCAGGCCGCCGCTGAATACCAGCCCTGCGGATTGTCACCGAGAGACCCGACGCGACAGGCTGGGTGAGGTGGAACCCCGATACTTCCAGCCCAGTCTCGCTCAGCGTTCATGCGGCAGCCGGTGAAACAGGAAGCCAACTCGGTCATACCTCAATGTTAATCGATTCATTTTGAGCTACATACATATACCTCCAGCCCAATATAGTAATTGAATAAATTTGAAGGCGACATTTTCAACTATTGATAGTACTGTCGATTTACTCACATACCTCGCAGAGGAGGTGAGCCTCGGGTTTGATCAGTGGGAGAATATGTACGTTCGCGGCCCGAGCTTGTACTTTTTGATCGTCTCGGAGCTGCGGGTCGACGCGTTTGCTGATCCACTCGGGACGAATCGATGGCCCACGGAGATTGCTCAGGCCCTGCCCGAAGACCAGTCTGATGCGGTGCGGGCCGCACAGGACGTTGCGTTCGACTGTGATGGGGCCGTTCTCGTCGCCGCGGATGGTACGTTTCAAGAACAGATGGTGCGAGTCCGACCAGCATACGACGGAGAAGCCGCGGACGTGCCGTACGCGAACTGGATGAGTGCCAAGCATCTGAGCGCGATCGAGGCATCGGTCAGAGACGAGGTGCTGGCAGCAGTCACCGTCAGTGAGGAGAACGGGCGAGTGAGCGTGTTCAGACAGGGAGAGTATCGAGATTTCGAACGCGATGAACTCGGCGGGCGGTGGCGCGCTGACGGGACTGCGATGGTTACCGCCGGGCAGGGGGGCGATTCATGAGCGATTCGAGAGGCACCGGGGAGAAGACGAAAACGCTGTCCGACACTTCGCTCACGGTCGAACACTCGAAGTCGGGCGGGATTATCGATCGGTTGGTGGACGTGGCCGAGAGTCTGAGCGCCGAGTTCGATAAATGGGACGAACAGTACGTAAGCGGTCCGAGCCTGTATTTCGTTCTCGTCGCAGATGCGAATTATGATGCGTATACTGATCCGCTCGGTGAAAACAAGTGGCCGATAGATATCTGCCGTCTCACAGCAGATCACATTGACTCGTTTATTGCGGCGACACGAGAGGTCGCATTCTCTTGTGATGGGGCGATTATCGTCACCGTCGACGGGACGATTCAAGAGCAGATGGTTCGGGTCAAAAGCCCGTCCACACCGAGTCTTGAGCGGCGTGACGAGATTGAGTACGCGGATTGGATGGGGACGAAACATCTCAGTGCAAGCGAGATATCGACGCGAGAAGAGGTGTTGGCCGGCGTGACTCTGAGCGAGGAAAACGGTCGGGTGACAGTGTTCCAGGACGGCCAATACGACGATACCCGTCGTGAGGAACTCGGGGGGCGCTGGTATACGATTGCAGATGACTCGTGACCGATTGAAGACGCGCTCCGAGGCGGTCCGTGTGATATCAGTCACCGCCGGGTTCACGGCAATCATGGCTTTCTAACAGAGGATATGAGACACCCATCACAGCGGTGTCTGATAGGTATCACTCGGTCAGCACTCACCGCCCTGTCGTCACTCATTTCAAGTGGTTTCGAACGGTACCGATTAGTAATGTCCCTCCAGAGCGGATCCGGTCGGTCAGTCACCACACACGAGTCGGGCAGTATTCAGCGATTGACGGATCTGTTCGAACCCACGATCAGATGATCTTCGTGGATCTCCTGTCCTCGCTGACAGTTCACCCCGCTGTGAATCGGATGAAGATGCTTCACCCTCACTGTTCGCGCGGTGTGGTAGCGCACGGATTTATCCAGCAAGCGTCAGGTGACACCACGCCTGAGAGCGGGGTCTTCAGCTGGACTGGCGTGAGAAGAACGGGATATGCATGAGTATAGCTGGCAGTCAAACCTGGGTGACGTGCAGTGCATGAGAGAGAGATGGCTTCCACTGAAACAGACTTCTGGGAACGCCGTCGAGAAATCTCACCATCCGGTGGAACTCACGCATCTTTTGATGGATGTCGACTTGGATTACTCGCAGAAATCACCAGCTCCGATATTCGAGCGGCAGGTGAAAACTTGTGTACCGAACTCGATGTGTTCGGCTGCTTTGAGTCGTCTTCGCCGAGCGCGTTTCATCTCACGGTGAAATTATTCAATATCCAGGTTGATTCGTCAGTGTCGCAGGTCGCAGACTCCTCGAACGCAACCCAGCGTATCGGTGAGATTGTTGCGGATCTCACGACTGTGTTCAACCCATTCAGTGTGCAGTTTCCGCGGATAAATCTCTTTCCTGATGTCGTGTACGGGGAAGTGAACGACCGGGGACAGCTCGCCGATTTGAACGAACAGTTGTGTGAAGCCGATACCATCGAGCCGCTTGAGCGCGACCGTGACGGCTTCATCCCGCACTTGACGCTCGGATACTTTGTTAACGATACCGGCTATACGGCTCTTATCGATTTCCTGGAAGCCAACCGAACGCTACAGTTTCCTTCAGCAGAGGTCGATGAATTGAGTCTCGTCGCCTACGATGCGAGTGAGCGCCCGCCGACGTTCAATCGCCTCAACACCTACTCGCTGTGAAAGCTTTCCGACGCTCAGGTCCCAGCGGGAACCCACGGACGCACACCTCTCGGGAACGAGTGTGCAGTGTATTCTTCCAGAAGTCGCACTGGTGTGTTTACTCAGATCACCTATGTCAGCCCGGCGGAGCGACCCTCAGCTATCTCTCGCTGGGAGAAACCGCAGCCGCCCCCGTTCACACGGCGGTGATACTCACCGCAGGGGACTTCTCGCCTACCACGGCCACTCGCTCACGAGAGAACCCGTAGGGAGTCACAGTGCAGTCACCGGGTTCATCTGTGTCAAGACCGTATTCTCAGCAATGACTGTCTCGGTTCTTAGCACATACGTGGAGTCAATCGAACGGATCCAACCGAACCAGGCGAACAATTACGGCAACACTCACGGCGGTGAAGTGGTCCGCCTGATGGACGAACTGGCAGCTGTCGCCGCGATGTCTGTCGCAAACGAAACCTGTGTGACGGCTCGTATCGGGAGTGTCGACTTCCGGAACCCGATTCCAGTCGGTCACGTTGCCGAAATATCTGCGTACGTGTACGAAACCGGAACGAGCAGTCTCAAGGTTAGAGTTAACGTCGAAGGTCATGACCCACGGAACGATGAAGCCGTCCCAACGACATCTGCCTGCTTCACTCTCGTGGCCGTCGATGGAGATGGCGAACCACTCGAGGTCCCGACAGTGGTCCCTGAAAGCGAGCGTGGACAGACACTCGTCGAGACGGCTCCCTGCTGATCAGACGGAAATTACTCTGAGACCGATCTGGAGAGCATCCTCTGGTGGAGTCGAATACCCTCATATCGGGAGAATGGCGACCGATTTATTCAGTCCACGACAGCGATGACCGATCCGAATCAGAATACACTCTTACAGCCGAACACGACAATGGGCTTGCCGTATGAATGGAGCCGCCACCCTGACTCGCGGTTCGGTCGATGGATGTGCACACCTACAGACACAGTGGAATCTCGGATTGCTGGTTCTGCAACTGGCTCATCTATGGGTGCGATTGGAACCCTTACCACACCGACTGCACTGCTGTTGGTCAAACAGGTGTAAGATGAGTGTTACTGATTGGTATAGATAGCGACCGAATCTCAGTCCTCGCTGACAAGCCGTCTCGAAGGGGCCCGGGCGTGAGTCTACCGGCGGGCGCTATGCTAATACACTACCGCCGAAACTTTCAGTGATTGGTGAACGAGGACCCCGCGCACGGCTTTATCTAATATCAGTGTGTATCTCCAGTATGACCTCGATTGTTACTGAACGAGATGGAGCCGTACTGGCCCGGTACGAAGACAGTGATCGCGTGTTCGAAGTGACCTTCGATTCAATCGATCCGACCGATGTTACGCTTCGATTTCGTCGAGATGGCGAGAAAGTCGGGAGTATCTACAACGACGACGGCACGTCACAGACGATGGCTCGATTGACGACTGCGAGAGATGGAGCCGACTTCATCGGGGTCGAGGTCCCGAAAGCGTTCGTCGCCGAGATCCTCCAGACAGCGATCGACACAGACCGGGTGACAGACGAGAACGAGGCAGAAGGGTATCGCCTCCGTGTCCTCCCATCTGCCGACGAATAGTCGGGTGACGATCCCGAGTTAAACGGCGCTCCGGAAATGGTGAATTCCCAAGTGGGCTGGTGGCCTCCGTGAGGAGTCAATCCACCCGAGCGCACTCTCCAACGTATCCCTGACGGAGCAGTATCACCATCCGCGACCCGAGAGCTTGACTCACTCTCATCGCTGAGCGGGCACTCCGTCTCTGTGGCGTCTTCACGCGAGAAGACAGTCCACTATCGCTCAGACACCGGCACCTGCCACAGGAGACCTGGGAACTTCCACGGTGAGTTCGCACTGTAGGCTTGACATCCTCCTCCGCGTTCACGCGGAGGAGTCCCGAACGCTGGGAGTTTCAGGTTTGCAACCAAAGAATCCAGTTTCTTCTTCGGGACCTCGTTTCACCCATCACGAAACGGTGGCTGACTAGCCGTGCCAAGCGGCTTTTACCCCCATCCTCAGTATCGGTGGCTCCCATCTGTTGTTTGTGCCAGCAGGGAGCCAACGCCACGTCAACGAACTCGGAGGTAGCTTTGAAGACTTGCTTGAACCAACCGGCACAGGGACGAACGCTTCTCGCATTCGCGTTCACCGTGTTAGCGTTCCGGATACTGTCTCAGTGCTGGCGGGTAGACCGCCTCCGAAGGTCGCTCGGAATCGCTTCGTTCCGACCTGACCTTACTGCTGTATAGCGGTTCTCGGTAGTTCAAGCTCTGTGGTAGAAACTCAGATGGGTGGTTATCGGTGGAAGGCGTCATAGAGCGACGGCGCGTATCCACGGCCTGAAGACAGTGGTATTGCGCCTGCTCCACATATAAACCTCAAAATACGAGTGACTCCAAAGTACAGCAGTGATGACTGACGAAACTCTCGAAGAGATCAGGGAACGCAAACTGCAGCAACTCGTCGAATCTGCCGGTGACACAACGCAGAATTCTCCATCAGAGCCGATTCACGTGCAGGACGACATCCATCTTGAGGAACTCGTGAGCGAGAACGCGGTCGTGCTCGCAGATTTCCACGCAGACTGGTGTGGCCCGTGCAAAATGCTCGCGCCGACGGTCGAGGAACTCGCAAAAGAAACAGACGCGACGATTGCGAAAATCGATATCGACGAACTGCAAGCGTTGTCGGGCAAATATCAGGTCCGCAGTGTCCCGACACTGATACTGTTTGCCGATGGGGACCCAGCCGAACGGCTCCGTGGGGTTCAACAGAAGGAACACCTCGAAACCGTAATCGACCGGCACAGCAGTGAGTTCCGATAAGAGAACAAAACACACACAGCGGTCATCTGTCGATCCACGAGCATCCGCATCCAGCGACACACGAAGATCTGATTACTCACAGTCCGCGCTCGGACAACCACTGGTCGTATCTCCCCATGTGAACTACCCCACCCTACTCACTCACCGCTTGCACGGGTCGTTCGTTGAGGGTGGGGCTTCCTGTTTCCAAGACGCACTTTCCATCCACGACATCGGAAGCACCCGATGACGTGAACAGAGGGAGCGCAGTCTCCACAGGCGGTCCGTCGGAGTGTCCCACTCCTCGCTGTTCAAACCCACGAGACAGGATATTGATCGCTGCGTTTGCGTCTCTGTCCATCTCGAACATGGACTTCACGTCCAACTCCTCGACAGCCACCACGTCGTATTCGGTAGCGTCGTAGTTCGAGAGTGTGTGCAAGAAGTCGTGCCGTTTCCGCTTGAGCCGCTGGTGGCACTTGGCCACCCTGAGTCGTTGGTTCTCCCAGTTGTTCGAGTCATGTTGCTTCCGCGAGAGTGAGCGTTGTTCACGCTTGAGCCGTTCTCGTTCATCTTGCAAGTCGAGAGAGCCAACAGCTCGTCCATCCGTGTCGTGCGCATACTTGAGAATCCCCACGTCGATGCCGACACAGCGGTCTGGGTTGTCTGGGTTTGTTGGTTCTTCTTTGCCCTCAACAGCGAACGAGCCATACCACTCGCCAGTTCGCTCTTTGTTGAGACAGACCTCTTTGACGGTGACAGTGTCAGGAATCTCGCGGTGGGAGCTGAGTGGGATGTCTGCGAGTGTCGAGAGTGAGAGGACGGTCTGGCCGTTCTTGTTGTCGAACTCGAAGCCATCGCCAGAACTCGGCGAGTTCTGGCTGCCAACCAGAAGCGAAAACTTCTGGTGACCGGACTGGACGTCTGTGACACTCCGAAACTCGGTGGGTGCTTTCCAGTTGAGACTCCCGACAGTGTAGCCGTTCTGTGTGAGCTGAGAGAGTGCTTTGATGCTGGCTTCAATCCGCATCACAGCAACTTGTGCGACGGTCGAGTACAGGTCGTCGAGGTCATCCCACCAGTGTTTGAGGTCTGGCAGTTGGTCACAGAGTTGCCTGACGCGCTGGGTGAGCGTCCCTGCTGAGTTGGGGATTTGCTCGAACTCGGTGAGAGCGTGGTTGTACAGTTGCCGACAGGTATCACGGTAACGGTCCAGCCTCTCTCGCTGGTCTTCGGTCGGGTGAAGTCGATACCTGTAGGCGTAGTGCAGTGTGTTACTCGTCTGGATTGGATGTGCGGACGATTTTCACGTTCGCGCCACGCCAGTCTTTTGGGACAAAAACGTGAGCACCGTTACCAGTGGCTGTTGCTTCGCCGTCGATGACTTCGTGATCTTCAATTTCGTGTCTGTCCATCATCAGAGTGTATACATTGTACCTACTTTACTGTGTTGACTTCGTGGGCCTGTGGGACCACAATAGAACATAGTCTGCACAAGATGATGACGGCGCTGTATCCCCGCCCTACTCGCTCCCTTCGGTCGCTCCGTGAAGACGGGGGCTTAGCGCCTATAGACTGCTAAGACAACCCGCGCGACAAGTTCCTCTCACACTCGGTCACGAATCTAAGATCACCTGCTCTATCCGCGTTCCCGACGACTACTCGTCTGCGGGCCATCAATTCCGAACATTGCGGGATTTGATGTCGAGAGTCTCTGCTGAACAGTCAATCACGTGCCGTGGGGCATGACTTCCTCCCACGGCTGAAGCCGTGGTCGTCTTGAACCAGTGTAACCCCGAGCCAGTTCGTGTTTCGCGGCGGCTAACTCGTGGGTTCGAGAACAGTATCAAATTCTTCGAGTGAATCGAGCGTCCAGTCCGGACGGTACCCGTTCGTCTTTCTTTCGGAGTCTGATCGCAGCCACACGGAGTCGAGCCCTGCAGTGAACGCACCGGCGACGTCGTAATCGAGTGAATTGCCGACGTAGACGGCCTGACTCGGGAGCACGTCTAACTCATCAAGCGCCCGATTGAACGGCCGTGCGTGTGGTTTACGACGGTACAGATCACCAGCGTACACGATTGTTTCGAAGCGGTCACGCAGGTTGAGCGTCTCGATTTTGGGTACCTGCCGGTCTTGGGGACCGTTCGTTATCAACCCGACTCGGGCGGTCTCTGAAGCGAGTGAAATCGCCTGCTCAGCACCCGGCGTGAATCCCACCGCCCGGTCATCAATAGCGTCGACGAACGCCTCGGAAAGTCTCACTGGGTCTATCTGTCGGCCGTAAATGGCAGCCAACCGAGCAAACCCCGTTGCGATGTATCCGACCCGATCATCAGGATCCGGAGGGCCGTCCAACTGCCCCCAAAGATCGCTCGACTCGCCGAACTGTTCGGTACCGACCTCATCGAACGCCTCACGATACGCCGCTGCTGCGTCGCCTGTCCGCCGGCATAGTGTCCCGTCAAGATCGAACAGAACAGCTTCGTATGTCGCCACACGAATAAATTCGCGTGGTAGATGTAAACCAGTTCGGTAACACATCAAATTGCTGTCACAGCCCACCAGCGTCTCACCGGATTCAGCCGATACTGCGTCAGGTTACCTCGGCGCGAATCAACATGGTAACGTGGGAACGTACCAGTGGTTGACAATGTGACCAGCGTGGATACACGAGCCCGAACTCCTGAGATATACACCGCCCGTTCGCGCGCTCCGTCTCGAATATCGACAATCACAGTGTTACCGACTGATACGCAGTCAAAGGGTCACTCACCAAACCATCTGTGACGCGTGCTAGTTCAACTGTAAGAGACATACCAGACTCACGCCGTCAGTGTAGTGTCGTTACCATTAGACTCTATGGGTGTGTACACACCTGCATGACGGATCCGATATGGAAAAACCCAGCCAAGTCAGGTCGTCCGTTCACACGGCGGTCACGGATCCACCATTGCCAACTGAGGAGATTCGCGAGTGCGCGGTGGATGGAGTGACACGAGCAGACGCCATACCCGAGGAAGTCCGTGTTCGCCCGGCAAGTGACGATGACACGGTTGATATCGTTCGGTTACTCGATGCGGCTCTTCTGACAAACGACCCTCATACACTTGAGAAACGGATCGACAGTCACGACGTGTTCGTCGCAGTCCGGGCTGCAGATGCCGCAGATTTTGTCAACAGGCAGATACCGGCCACCCAGGCCTCCGAGTCTGACAGATCTGGGGGGGCGAAACTGGGGGTCGTGGTGCTCGTCCGAGGAGACGAAGCGCTTCACATTGACTCGATTACCACCCGGCGGTCATCGAGAGGGCGCGGGATTGCGACCGGACTTATCTGCCGGAGCGCGACTCGTGCACGAACACTCGGATACGAGTGGCTCACGGCTACATTTCGACCGCCACTCCGCGAGTTCTACGAGACTCGCAGGTTCACAATCAGTCAGCGCGATGGACGACTTCACGGTCATCGGCACGTCGGCGAGTAATTGGTTGTCTCATGATACTGTCGGACAAACGTCTGTGAACAGTGGATGGTTGCTGTGGCCAGCCCTCGCCTCTCAACCCGGCACGGAACCCGTGGTTCGGGTATATATTTCCGACAATACGACACTCGGTAGTCATTCGATTGACGGTATTTACGGAGAATCGAGGAGAAAGCCCCGCCCGTCGGCGGGGATGAATCCGACTCTCGTGAGAATTCAGTCGCATCCGACAGAGTTAGATTAATCAGAAGAATAACCGAGGCGATCTGCCCGCCCGTGTAATCGGCCACTATCGGGGTGGTCTGATTGCAGGCAGAAACACCCGTTCTGTGCTGGAACTCAGGGCGGAGTCAGCGAAAGTAACTCCGAGTCCTCGTGCCGAGGAGAGGAGTCTCGACTGCGTGGCACAGCCAGTCGCGTTCCACGTCAGAAGGCGACAACCCACACTATCCCACATCAGCGGCCCAGTGCCGTGGGAATCCTCGCCGACGCGCGGGGAGGATGTCAATCTGGAACGCGCATACCCGTTTCATAACCGTGTTTTGCGGGTTCAAATATAGATACTGGTTATATTGCCAGCCACTGACACGGCCGGAGCGAGTATGGCAACGAGATGAGACAGAGATTAGTGTCTGATCCCCGCACGCCTCTGAACTCGGCGAGACTGCCACAGGGTCCGCCTCCACACCTGTCCGCTGCAGTTTCGTGTGTAGCCGCTAGTCACATTCTCAACAACTACGAAGGGGAGACAAGCGGGAGGCTGCGGTCTTTTCCGCGATCAACTCCGCGATATCGAACAGTATCAGTAACGACGAGAACACCACTGCGACCGATTTGAGTGACGCTGTCCGTCCGCTACTGAATGCAATCATGGTGTGATCATCTATCTGACTCGTTTCAATCCCGGCCGGACCCGCATGACCGCTGGGTGTAAGCATATCGCTGAAGCGGCCAGCCACTCAGCCGAGAGTGACTTTGTGACGACCACTCAGCGGCTGGATTCTCCCGCTGTCGAGAGCGTGAGAACCTCGACCGGCAACCAATTACTCGCTCACACGGGTGGAGTTCGCACGGGCGATTCCAGCTCCTCTGGGCCGCGGCCGTGGTTTCGACGTGTTTTTCTCCGGCCAGAGTGTTCGCATGTGTATGGCTGACTTCAAAATCGTCGTCGCTGATCCCGAATCTGGGATGACATACCAGCGAGAAGCGGACGGACAAGATGCAAATCGGTTCCTCGGACGCGAAATCGGCGATGAAGTCGAAGGGAGTGCTGTCGGTCTCGACGGGTACACACTGGAACTCACTGGTGGCTCCGACGACACTGGCCGCCCGATGCGGGAAAACGTCCCCGGCTCTGACCTGAAGGAACTGCTGATGACCGGCGGTGTCGGGTACGAGCCTAGCCGTGACGGCGAACGCAAGCGTGTGACCGTCCGTGGGCGCCAGGTGTCGGAGGCTACCGCTCAGATCAACACTCATGTTCTTGATGCTGACGAGGACTTGCCCGACGCCCTCGAAGACACATAAGACCCGGCCGAAATCACCAGATGTTCTCCACCCGTGTCACGACTTCCTTCTGACCACGACAGTGTCGAAACCTATCGGGCCGTCGTCGTGCGACGTGGCGGCACTCGCCAGCCTGCAGTCCTATTACCAAACGATTGTGAGGATACGTGTGGACTGGTCGTTCGTCTGTATCTTAGTGGTGACGTATACCACGCACGACCAACCAACACCAGCCGAGGGGTGTTACTCCAGGGCGCGTACGATAATCGACGGCTCGCTCGCACACCAGCCGAGGGACAAAACCGGCTTGTCTCCTGGCTGAGAGATCACTCTCTGGAATTCGACGATCCCCTCGATCTCGACGTGATCGACGATACTGAGCAACTCGGCCTTCGGATTCCGGGAGACCGTGTCGTCTACGACGCCCCGTCAGGCCCAACTGACTCGCTGGCAGATATTGCACGGAACCTCGACGGGTGAATCCCCCGGCTGCACGGTGATATCTCCTTTTTCCCGCCAGACAGTCCCCACCGACTCACCTTTCATGGGTGGTTGACACTATGAGTAGGATCTACATTTGAGCCCTCACGAAGCGAACGTGGAACGCTCGCTTGTGCGTTCTGGCTGACGTACGGACCATCACACTGTCACCGATTGGTGTACAGATCCACGGAGAATACCGATAGCTTTGGCCACCAGATGACCCCGAAAATGTATCTCACTCATCACCGCATCACACGTGTGCGCACAGGATTGGCCGGTGACTCGGTGTGTGCCACGGTTCGGTGCTGAAATCAACCGGTAAGGCTTAGATGCTGACAGTCGTTGCGCGATTGACCCGAAGCCCTCTAACGAGACGAGTGACGGCTTCCTGACAGAGCCACTGGCTGACTGTCTGGCCACCCACAGACGTCCACTCCTGAGGATTGACAGCTCCGGCCGATACCGAGTTCGAGACTCCTGTATTTAGCTACGGGAGGATATCACGAGTCTTCCTTGCCGATCTCGTCTTGAATCTCTGCTGTTACTTTTGCCGCGGTGGCAGCATCTGCGTGTCTTTCTTCGAAGGCTTTGCGGGCGGTCGTGGCTGCAACAGTGTCTGTTTGAAACTGCAGATCATACGTAACATCCCACAAAACGAGCGCTTCCGGTGGTGCCGGTCCGATACCCTCTGGCCCCTCCAACGGTGTGGGTGTCAACACTCGGTCAATCTTTGCAAAGGGAGCATCTCCGGTAGCAATCCCTCTACAAAGCGTCACTAAACGTCGGACGAATTCTCGTGGAAAGCCGCCAGCCTCAATCCGTAGTTTGAGAAACTGCGCCTCGCGCTGCACTTCCGCCGAAACAGTTCGCTCCGTGCCGGTTGTATCGGGTGTAAAATTGCTAAAATCATGGGTTCCAGACAGCCGCCTCAGCGCCGACACGAGACGGTCACGGTCGACTCGAGACTCCCGCACGAGAGATTGTTCGTCACTGTCAGGCGCATACAGATAGTAGACGTACGTTCGCCGCTGTGCGTCGTGTGTCGCGTGGAATCGGTCCGTCACGTCGGCGTGTGCCCATACTCGAACCGTTCCGGGCAGTTCACCGTTGAATGCTCGCGGTGTCAGCCACTCGGGTGTCTCGAACGCAATCGTCTGGCGAATCGCGGAAACACCAGCGTCTGTCCTCCCAGCAGCCGCATACCCCGGTGGCGTGTCGGTATCAGTTTCGACTACGCCCAGGGCAGAGAGACCATCAAGCAGTGTCCCCTCGACTGTTGGGACATCCGGTTGTCGTTGGAACCCGTGATATGGCCGACCATCGTACGCGACACGGAACGCTCGCATTGTAGAGCAGTTCACCCCGCCAGGGTATCAACGCTCGGGTCGCTCCAGCCTGACCGGACCCACCCTAACCTGCTCGGTATCTGATGGCCAAGAATCACACATTGTCCTGACGGCCGTTTCACTGGCTCGTCTCTACCCCGGGTACCCTGGGTGCCCTGGGACCGAGACGGCATCAGCCAGATCGTGAAGATGCCGACCGACTCTTCTCGTCTTGTCTGTGAGTGCCCGCTCGGCACACACGCAGAACTTCGGGGGGATGAGACGCCCATCTCAAGCCATGACTCTGAGCCGCTCTTATCAGCTCAATTGCTCCGATGAGAAGTGTATCAATTAAAGTCCTCGTATGTGGGACGACCGTGCTCGGGGGGGAACTCATCGAGGGAAACTTGTGTCTGATCACCGCTTTCCATGTCTTTGATCGTCACAGCATCGTCGGCGAGGTCCTGCTCTCCAACGACGACGACCGTCTCGGCGTTGATCGAATCGGCGTAACTCAACTGCCCGCTGAACCCACGGTCGGACACGTCTGATTCGACTGTATGCCCGAGTTCACGCAGTTGCCGGGCGATGCGAGCCGCTACGGGGCGGGTATCCCCGATCTGTAACACGTAATAATCCGTAGTTATTCGTTCGTCAGGCCAGACACCCGCTCGCTGACAGAGGAGTGATAAGGTGGCGCCACCTGGAGCGACGCCAACTGCGGGGATTGACGGTCCTCCAAGATCTTCGATGAGATTGTCGTATCTGCCGCCGCCAAAGACCGCTCGAGACACTTCTCCTGTCGAATCGAAACACTCGAACACAGTCCCTGTGTAGTAATCGAGTCCGCGAGCGGTTTCTAGTGACAACGTACAGTACTTTCTGATCCCTCGGTCAGCGGTCGCAGCTAACACCGCTTGGAGATTGTGGACAGCCGCTTCGACTCGGTCACTATCGGCGAAGGTGATCAACTCATCTAACTCGCCTTCAGGAGTATCGAGAAGCGAATCGAACTGTTTGGCTTGCTCGCGTGATAATCCTGCGTCCGTGAGTTGGGTGAGGTATTCCTCGCGGTCGAGTGTCGCCTTTTTATCTACCGTTCGAATCGCGTCACGAGACTCGACGGTCGTGTCGAACGCCTCTATCAGCCCGCCGAGGATGTCGCGGTGAGACACCCGGAATTCGAAGTCGTCTGTCTCGAGTCCGAGTTCTCGGAGCATATCCGCCGCCACCGCCAGAATCTCTGCGTCTGCGGCTGGCTGTTTTGACCCGAGGATATCAACGTTCGTCTGATAAAACTCTCTGAACCGGCCTTGTTGAACCTGCTCGTAGCGCCAGAACTTCCGGGTGGAGTACCACTTGATTGGCTTGGATAATGCCTTCCCCCTGTCGGCAACCATCCGAGCGACAGTCGGAGTGAGTTCTGGCGTCAAAGCGATATCTCGCCCACCCTTGTCAGCGAACGTATACAACTCTTCGAGGATGTCTTCACCGGATTTGTCGATATACATTTGCGTGCGCTCCAGCGCCGGTGTGTCGATTTCGCGAAACCCGTACCGGTGTGCCGTCTGCTCGATTGTGTCGAACATCCACCGCCGAGACACCATTTCTTCGGAGTAGGTCTCGCGAAACCCTTTCAGACTCTCATACATGCTCCGCGATTTGGCCACCGCGGGCTTGAAACCCGCGGTAGGACATCCTCAGCCCGGTCACTCGGTAACACTATTCACGCCAGCCGATCCCCGTTACTCTGAGATTCCGTGAACGTACGTTTGAGTGTGATCCGGGAACACTTCGGCGACAGTTCCAGGACCGTGGTTGTCTGCGATAATCTGGCGCAGTTCTCCCTCGTAGTCGGCCTTCGGAATTGTCTCGCTCGGCCCCACCTCGATGTCGAATGTGTCCTTGACGAGTTGGTCGATGGCGTGGCGTCCGAATCCGGAAAGTGGGGTAATATAATCGACATTATGGCGGTCTTCCAGACTCTGCGCCTGCGCACGGGAAATCGTCGGGACACGGTCATCACGCCGTGTGCCGTCGGCGACTGCGTCGATATCGAGTTGGGCCAGCCTCTCAATAGCGTGTTCGTGAACGCGTTGGATACCGTTCCGTGGGTACCCGTCCTGTAGCATCAATTCGACCGCTTCATCAGCTATCTCTCGGTCAAGATCGAGTGTCTGAAACGCAAAGCCAAGCCGTGCGGCGGCTCGTCGTGCGTGTTCCCAGTCGTCGGTGATCCCGAAGCTTCCTGTCACACACTGAACGTTATAAAAATTGTTGAGAATGAGCGCTGCCAGTGACGAGTCTTTTCCCCCGCTGTACAGCAGCGCTAACTCCATTACCGTCGCTGGATGTCGAACCCGTTATCATCCGGCTGGAGTTCTCGGAGGATCTGTTTCATTTGATCCTCGTCAATCCGGTCTTGGATTCGACCACTGCGTGCCAGCGTGACCACCTGCTGTTTCACCTGTTTGGCAAATTCCGGTTTCGACATCTTCACGGCATTCAACCGCTGACGAGCGTCGTCCGTTAGATGCTGGCGAAGCAGCGCATCTTGTTGGGCTTCTGCTTGTTGCCGGGCTGCTTCCTGTCCTCCGGCCTCGTTCCCGCCTCCTTGTTGGGTGCGGTTCTGGAGTTCTTGCATCTTCTTTTCGCGAAGCTCGTCAAGTCGGTCTTCGTCGGGGTTTCCACTCATAGAGATAGATTCCATCTGCGTGAGGAAAACGATTTCGGACGGATTATCACCCGACAGTCACGACGACTCTGTCGGGTCGACAGTGTTAATCAGTAAAATATCTCCCGCAGATCCGGATTAAACTGAGCTTGACTCAGTTCCTCCAAATCATCACAACAGCAGATGCGAACCCCACGAGTTCACTCGGGGGAAAATATCACGCGTACCGTTCCAACTCTGGTCGGTCGAGATTATCGAGAGTTTCCTCGACAATGTTGACGAGAAACGCGTGTCCTTCATCGGTAATCCGTCGGCCCTCACCCTGTGCCGTTTCGACAAGATTCTCATCTTCCATCTCCTGCAGTGATGTCCGAATAATATTGCGTGATCCTCTCTCATGGCTCCCGGGTCGAGACTGGTAGCGATTAGAGCCTTTGCCCTTGCCGCCGTATTGAGTAGCCAGCCGCTCGACACCAATTGGGCCCTCTTGAGCGACTCTCCGGAGGAGACTCGCTGAGCGGACAAACCAGAAGTCATCCTGTACGGGCGGGAGTTCCTTGTGCGTTCCCGCCTTGCTAAATTCCACCCACGCCGGCTCCTCGATTCGATCGGCCAGCCGCTCGGCCGTCGCCTCAATGAGGGCATCGGCCGGAACGTCATAAATGGTTGCCATTGTATTCGATTCACTCCTGTGGAGTTTAAAGCCATCGTATCGCCCGGGCCACGTGATTTACTCGCACAGCGAGTGTCGTGACTCCGATAATCACTGGCGGTGTCATCCGGGATTACGCCGATTCGATGCTGCTTGCCCGACGACGATCCCCGCGATTGTCCCACCAACCACCGTCGGCATCCAGTAGACCGCGCCTCTGAACAAGACGACCGCTCCCAGAACAGTCGCCTGCGAGGCCCCGATTGGTGCCGCCACGAGGAGGATCACGAGCACAGTTTCGATCCCCCCGACCCCACCGGGTAACGGCGCCGCGCCAGCGATTGCTCCCATGGGAACCACGATAATCGGGATGACCGGGGAGACTGACACACCGACAGCTAGGAGTGCAACCCACAGAGCAACCATCTGACAGCCCCACCCGACGGTCGAAAACACGAGCGTGATTGCGAGCCGCCGCGGTTGCGCTCCAATCTGTTCGATTCCGTCAATAAAGCCGTGAATTCGCCCGCTGACTGCCGATTCGCCCGGTGGTTCGACCCGTGGAATGACCCGGGCAAGTCGCCGGACGATTGGAGTCACCGCCTCGGATATCTTCTCAGCGGCGCGGAGTCTCACCCGCCAGAGTCCGATTCCGCCGAGAAGGACCAGCACACTGATGCCACCGATCCCGACCGCGACAGTCGATAGCGTCTGGCCGAGCACTGTCGTGACGGCAAGATACCCTGTCCCAGCTAGTGCCAACCCCACCGAGGGGACGAGGTTCGCAGTGTCGACACCCGTGATTGCTGCGAGCCCTCGTTCGTAGGCAATATCGTCGGACTCGGCCAACAGTAACGCTGTCACTGGCTCGCCTCCCGCCTGTCCGAAGGGTGTGATATTGTTGGCGAAGGCTGCGCTCGTGTACAGTAGTACCGCTCGCAGTACGGGAACGACCGTACCCAGTGACCCTAACACCATCCACAGTGCGAGTCCCCAGCTAACCAGCCAGAGACCGGTGAGACAGAACACAGCCCCGACCAGACTCCCGTCCGCACGGTCTAATACCTCGAGTAGCTCAGATACCCCAACGACGGAGACAAGCACAGCAAGCACTATCACTGCCGCGAGAAATCCGCCGGCGGTGGTGATACTCCGCCTGGGCGTCATGGTATTGTTGCTTGAGCGTGGTTGCTTAATCCTTCAGTGATTCTCGTTCCGGCTACTCTCGTTCACTTTTCTCAGCGAGGGGGATTGGATGGCTCGACCCTCGCCCGGTGGGATGGCAGGTATCGACGCGTGTATCTCGACTCATGGGATAATGC
>JAQCMZ010000120.1 GCA_028274825.1 Haloferacaceae archaeon | reverse complement strand
CAGCTCGAATCCGGTCAAGGCCGACAGCATTCTTCAGGACAACAGTCTCGACGCCATCACCCACCGACTGCTGAGAGACGTATTCGACGAGATTGTAGGTGAACGAGTCATAGTTGTCGACGAACACGACTTTCATTGCCGTGATTCCTCTTCGGTGCCGTGTGATTCCGTCGCCACAGAGACGTCCTCAGTGTCCGGCCCCGATGGTGACACAGAGTCTGTGGTGAGCCGATCGAGTGCAGCCCGCACACCATCCATTTTCTGTTCGGTCTCGTCGTACTCGGCGGTCGGCGTGGAATCGGCGACGATTCCTGCACCTGCCCGGATCCGGAGACGGTCGGTCACCTGCTCTCCAAGGGCCGATTCGACTCCGTGCTCGACAGTTCCCGTGCGAATCACGATCGCAAAGTCAGCATCGCCTGTCCAGGCGAAGTAGCCGACCCCGCCACCGTAAATTCCCCGCGGTTCCAGTTCGAGTTGGTCAATGATCTCCATCGCGCGGACCTTCGGAGCTCCCGTCAACGTTCCCGCAGGGAACGTGGCCCGTGTCGCATCGAAGGCGTCTTTCTTCTCGGCCAAATGACCGGTCACGGTCGATTCGATATGCTGGACGTGACTGTACTTTAATACGTTCATAAACTCTTCCACCTGGACAGTTCCCGGTTCGGCAACTCGTCTAACATCGTTCCGTGCGAGATCGACCAACATCGTGTGTTCTGCGCGTTCTTTTTCATCGGCCAGCATTTCTCCCGCGAGCCGGCGGTCTTCGACGGGGCTCTGGCCACGAGCACACGTGCCTGCGATGGGGTTGGAGACGACCCGCCGGTTTCCGACGGACACCAGTGTCTCTGGGCTCGCACCCACAATCGAGCGGCCGTCGTGACGGAGCAAATACATATATGGCGAGGGGTTGACCGCGCGCAACGCGGCATACAGCCCTCGGGGGTCGATTTCTCCGGAGAGTTCACGAGACCGGGAAATCACCCCCTGGTAGATATCACCGTCCAAGACGTGCTGTTTCGCGCGCTCGACGGCAGCCTCGTACTCGTCACGAGGGCCAGATTCGGTGTCAGCACGCCTGAATCTGCCCGTCTCTGGCTCTGAAGTGCCTGCGAGTGTTCCGGTGACAGACGCTAATTCTGTGGCGAGTCTATCGTATATCTCGTCGGGGTCGTCGCTCGGCTTGACAATCGGGGTCAAAATGAGCCGGGCGCTCTCTTCGATTTCGTCGAACACGAGCGTCCGAGTCGTGAGGCAAAACTGCGCGTCAGGGACGACCGGCTCAGGCCGGTCGACGCCGACCTCCTCCAACCACAGGTCGTAGACGGCATCGTATGATAAGAACCCGACAAAGCCACCGGCGAGTGTCTGGCGGTTTCTGGCCGGGAAATTTGCGACTTCGACGTCCGGAAACGCCAGCCGAAGCCGGTCGATAACATCGCCATCAGTAGACGACTCGACGAGTTCTGCCGCGGCTCCGAGCCGCTCGATCTCGGTTCGATCGGGCCACACCGAGATGACTGCTTCGGGGTCATACCCGACGAACGAGTACCGAGCGTGCCCGTCGGCGTCCGTGCCGGGGGTGAACGCGCCGTCTGGGTCGCTGGAGGCAACCTTCTGTGCGCTCTCCAGCAGGAACCCGTAATCACTCCGATTGCTGAGCGCCGAGTACGCTGCAAGCGGTGTCACATCCGCGGCACCGTCTTCGAGCAGGGCTGCGACCCGGATCACGGCTGGCCCGTCGGTGTCTGCCGCTAACGCCCGGAATTGCTCGCGGCTGGGATCGAGAGTCACGGTGTCAACTGAACCCCCCGGCCAGCGTTGGCCACGAACCGTGCGACTGCGTTGTGGTCTTTCTTGCCGCTGTCCAGTTCGACACCACTGGCGACATCGACCCCAAACGGTTCGGCTATCTGTACAGCTTTGGCGACGTTCTCCGGAGTCAGCCCCCCGGCGAGAACGACCGGAGAGGTGAGCTCTCTGGCGAGGTGCCCGGTCGCTTCCCAGTCGTGAGTCTGGCCGGTCCCACCACCGCCGTCTTCACTCGTGGAGTCGACCAGGACCGCGTCCACAGCGCCATCGAGTGCTCGAGCGCGGTCGTGGTTATCATGCCCGACCGCGAGGAGGAGTTTTGCCTCTGTCTCCGCGCGGACGTATCCTAACTCGTCTCCATCGAACTCCGAGTGAAGCTGAATCGCGTCTGGAGCGACCGTCCGGGCGATATCCACCGCCTCACTCGGGTCTGAAGGCGTCGTGACCAGAGTCGTCGTCACGAACGGTGGGGCCGCTGCTGCGAGGTCGGCTGCCGTCGCCGGGTTGATCTCTCGGTGAGTGTTCACTCCAACGCCGCTGATCAGGCCAATCGCGTCGGCTCCAGCCTCGACTGCCGCGCTGAGATCCGTCTCCTGAGTAATCCCGCAGATCTTCACGCGAGCCATTAGTCAGTTGCCTCTTGTGTGGATGTGGCCGTTTGAAGTGCCGTCAGTTTCGCTGCAGCGTCACCGTCGTCGATTGCTTTCTCCGCGACCGCGACACCCTCCGCGAGAGTCTCTGCGAGCCCCGCGATATAGACTGCTGCGCCCGCATTCGCCAGGATGAGCTCCCGTTTCGCGCCGCCGAGTTCTCCCCTGATAATCCCCTTCAAATCGCGAGCATTCTTCTCTGGTGACCCGCCTCTGACAGCCTCAATCGGCGCTGTCTCCACTCCAAGCTCCGCGGGAGACAGCGTGTACTCCTCGACACTGCTGCCGTCAACCTCGGCGGCGACGGTCACGTCGTGAAGCGCGATTTCGTCCATCCCAGCCCCGTGAACCACTAACGCCCGCTCGACGGGTAATTGAGCCAGCGACGCAGCAATCTGAGGCACGAGTTCGGGATCATACACACCGATCACTTGTGCGTCAGCGCCAGCCGGGTTGGTCAATGGACCGAGAACGTTGAAAACCGTCCGCATTCCCAGTTGTTTTCGCGGGCCGATGACTGCCTTCATCGCGGGGTGGAACACCGGTGCGAGCATGAACCCGATCCCGTGGTCTTCGATCAACTGCTCCACTGCTGGGGGCTCAGCTTCTACATTGACCCCGGCCACCTCGAGCACGTCAGCCGACCCTGACGACGACGATACCGAATAATTCCCGTGTTTGGCGACGGCTGCTCCAGCCCCCGCAGCCACGACGGCACTGGTCGTCGAGACGTTGATTGTATCGTGGTCGTCTCCGCCCGTCCCACAAGTGTCGACGAGCGGCTCGCGGTCAGGAGTGATCCGTCGGGCTGCGTCCCGCATGCCGGTCGCGAACCCGGCGATTTCCGCCTCCGTCTCGCCTTTCGACCGGAGCGCCGAGAGTAATGCCCCGATTTGTGCGTCCGTCGCTTCCTCGAACACCTGCGCTGTCGTCTCTCTCGCCTCTGACTGCGTCAGGTCTTCGCCGTCTGTCACCCGCTTGAGTGTCCGTTGTAGGGTCATCTGTGATATGTATATCTTCGGGTTGTGATGTACAAGTCTGTACATTTTTATAAGTCTATCGGGGTGGCATCGAGAAACCGTCCGCGGAGGTTCACGGTCTGTAATCCGTCTTGAGGCCGGGTTCTGATTGTACCTAGCATACATCGGTTAGCTATGTGATTTTGCCGGCTTCACCTCAGGGTCAAGCCCTGAAGCACTCGTCTCAATCACCTGTAAAGACCCTCTCACGGATATCTACGTATATGCTGAAGAACAGTCCCAATGGTGTGTCTACAGGCGGGGTAGGGCAAGTGCTTCAGGGTTGAGCCCTGAGGCAGTCAACGAGACACGAAACTGAAAGACTCTTATCGGCCCCGACCAGGGATATGCGCATGACGAGCGTCAAGGAATTTCGTATCGCCGAGCACGCGACGGGAGATCAACTCGGCGAGGGACGATTCGTGTTTACCGACGCTTACTCGGTGTTTGATTGGGGTGAGATGCCAGACCGAATCCCGCGGAAGGGGGCCAGTCTGTGTGTCATGGGTGCGTACAACTTTGAGCGACTCGAAGCCGCAGGAATCCCGACGCATTACCAGGGAGTCAGAACCGACACAGGAATGACCAGTCTCGCAGAAGCCAGCGTTCCCCCGACCGAGATGGGGATCGAACTCACACAAGTTCCGGAGCTACCCTACTCGGAGTCGGAATACGATTACGACGCGTATCACGCGGCAGCGGGGAGCAACTATCTGATTCCACTCGAAGTTGTCTTCCGAAACAGTGTTCCTGTCGGATCGTCACTAAGAAAGCGTAAATCACCCGCTGATGTCGGTCTCGACCTGGACCAGTGGCCTGACAGCGGGGTGTCGCTTCCCGAGCCTGTCATCGAATTTTCGACCAAATACGAAGAACAAGACAGATATCTCTCCCGCCAGGAGGCTGCTACCGTCGCTGGGAGAGCCGATATTGAGAAGCTTTCAGCAATCGCTACAGAGGTGAACCGCATCATTACGGATTCTGCGGCGAGCGCCGGCTTCTCACACGAAGACGGCAAGATCGAATGTCTCTATCACGACGGAGAAATCAAGCTTGCCGACGTAGTCGGGACATTCGACGAGAATCGGTTTGCCTACGACGGCCAAGAGGTGTCCAAGGAGATTCTCCGCCAGCATTACAAGCGGGATCATCCCCAGTGGGTGACGGCTGTGAAGACCGCGAAACGCCAGATTCGCGACCGAGACACCGCTGACTGGCACCCACTCTGTGAGGTGACTCCAATGTCGTTGTCGTCGGATCTCATCCGTATGGTCTCAGATCTGTACGCCGCAGGCGCGAATACCTACACTGGCCAGGAACGGTTCGATGTGCCACCACTCAAGGACGCTGTCGATGCCGTCCGGACAACCCACTCGTAGAATCGACCCGTCTACCTGTCATTGGCTACGCGTGTCCGTCCCGCGCTCGGGTCTCAGATGTCGCTACGATCGTATTGTCGTATGTTGCGTTGTCGTGTTGGTGTCCAGGCCGTCACTGTACGCTGGTCGGCAGGCAAATCCACACGCAGCAGACAGTGTCCACAATCGTTTTTACACGCGGCCACACAGTAGCGTCAATGACCGCCTATACGGCGATAGTGACAGTCCGACTGAAAGGCGGTGTTCTTGACCCGGAGGCCAAAACCACCCGAAGAGCGCTCGAACGTCTCGAATTCGAGATAGCAGCTCTCCGGACGGCCGATCGGTTCGAGATCGATCTCGAGGCATCCAACGCCGACGAGGCGGCCGACCGTGCCGAAGAGATGGCCGAGCGTCTCCTGGCGAACCCCACGATCCACGACTACGAGATCACGGTCACAGACACAACACAATGACGGTCGCAGTCGTCCAGTTTGGCGGCTCGAACTGTGATCGCGACGCCGTCAAGGCGCTGTCTCATCTGGGGGTTTCCGCTCAACGTGTCTGGCATAAAGACTCTCTCCCCGAGGGTACCACCGGAATCGTCATTCCAGGGGGGTTCTCGTACGGCGACTATCTTCGAGCTGGAGCGATGGCTGCACGGGGGCCTATCGCTGAGGGGATTCGAGAGGCGGCCGCCGCCGGCGTGCCTGTGTTGGGGGTGTGCAATGGGGCACAGATCGGTTGTGAAGCTCGTCTCACTCCCGGAACGTTCACCACGAATGCTGACGCCCGGTTCCGCTGTGAGCGTGTTCACCTCAGAGTCGAGCGGACGGATACACCCTGGACATCAGCGTACGACCGTGGAGAGGTAATCAGGCTCCCGATCGCACACGGCGAGGGCCGTTTCGAGATTGACGACAGTGCGCATGCGCGATTGACCGAACAGAATCGAGTTTTGTTCCGCTATTGTGACGCTGATGGAGCCATCACAGACACGGCCAATCCGAACGGGTCTCGGGATAATATTGCAGGAATCTTAGGCAACGACAAAACAGTTGCCGTGATGATGCCGCATCCTGAGCGAGCGACGTTACCTGACCTCGGGCCGACAGACGGCCGTGGCATTCTCGCAGCCTTTGCCGAGTGATCGCTCCAGGTAACCCCGGATTCTGCCGATGACCGGCTGAGACTGCCGCACTGAACAGTTACCCTGTCGACCAGCCCAGTCATCGAAGATGAGCGAGCCCCAGCCGCGTGAGGTTTTAAGACTTGGATACATAATACAATATATGGGCATCCTCTCTCGCGCCTCCTACGTCATCCGCTCGAAAGTCAATTCCATTCTCAACCGCGCGGAAGACCCCACGGAGACGCTAGATTACTCATACGAACAGATGCGCGATGAGCTACAGGAAGTCAAACAGGGGATCGCAGATCTCACAACGCAGAAAAACCGTCTGAAAAAACAAAAACAAAAACTCGAACAAAACGTTGCCAAACACAACGACCAAGCGAGAGAAGCCGTCCAGCAAGATCGTGAAGACCTTGCCCGAAAGGCGCTGGAAAAAAAGAAGTCGAAGATGCAGCAGATGGAGGATCTAGAGGGACAGATTGCGGAACTCGAGCAGACGCAAGAGCAGTTGGTCGAGAAAAAAAACAAACTCCAACAGCGTATCCAGGAGTTCCGCACGAAAAAGGAGACGATGAAGGCACGCTACGAGGCAGCAGAAGCGTCCAGCCGTGTCTCTGAGGCGATGTCGGGTGTCGGCGATGAGATGAGCGACGTCTCACGGTCGATCGAGCGGGCCGAAGAACGGACCGAAGAGATGGAAGCGCGGTCGGAAGCGATGGACGAGCTTCAGGAATCTGGTGCTTTTGAAGATGCCCTTTCAGATAAAGATAGTATCGACCGCGAACTCGAGGATCTCTCGACTGACCGGCAAGTCGAATCAGAACTATCTACACTGAAGTCTGACATGGGAAAGAGCAACGGAGAGTCGACTTCCGCTTCGACAGAAAATGTCGAGGATGACCTCGCAGATATCGAAGCAGAGATTGATGACAGTAGTGCCAACACCCAGGACGATGTCGAACTGGAACCCGAGGAAGTCGAAACAGACGGCTCTGAAAACAACTCGTGAACTGTTCTGCCGTGGCCGTCTCATCTGCTCCGTGAAATCAGAGAGAGGGGTTTCGCGTCTGCAAACTGTGACTCTACGGCCGTGTAGATAGCCACCAGTCAGTACTGGTCCCAGCCGCAGTCTGCGTAATGATGGTTTACTGAGAAATCGAACAGAATGAATCCTCTGACACAGTCGGGGTTCCGTTGAGTAGTTATCCTCTATCCTCAATCCGGTCTGCGGTCGTGCGCGCGAACCACTGGTTTCCGTCTTCGTGACGGCTCACGAGACTCTCAGGATCCGTGTGAATCACAGCACTGGGGAAACTGATAACAGCACGAAGAGGAAGCTCCCGGCTTCAGTCGTGGGTAGCCGACGGGACAGACTCAAGTGCTTCTGTCAGTGTCTGCGTCCAGGACATGAGCTGTTCGTCTTGGCCGTATCGAGCGACACACTGCAGCCCGAACGGTAATCCGTCGTCTCCTCGAGATGCTGGAATCGTAACCGTGGGGACACCTGCGTGTGTCCACGGGAGATTCATTACCGGGTCACCCGTATCCGCGAGCCCCTCTGGGGCCGGTCCCGGAGCGGCTGGAGTGACGATAACGTCCAGATTTAATCGATCCATTTCAGCGTGGAGTCTCTCCCGCAGTTCCTGGCGGCCACCGCGTGCAGCTACCAGTTCTTCGACCGAGACCTGGTGACCGGTCTGGATCAGTTCGGCTGTCTCGTCTGTGTATTGGTCTTCATACGCGAGAAACCACTCGTCGTGTGACAAGCCAGCTTCGGCCGCAGTAAGTCGCTCGTGTCGCTCATTTATCTCCGCGATATCGGGAATCGGCTCCACAGCGACTGTTTGGACACCTCCTGCGGTCAGTTGGCGCGTCTGATCACGGAATTCCTCTCGACCCCTGTCGGACGCCTGTTCCAGGTACGCCCCGGCAACCACACCGACACGGCCGAGTTCGGGCGGCTCAACGGGACACCAATCCGGGATGAGTAAGCCGGCTGCGAGTGTTGCGCCTGGCAGTCGCTGTGTGAACAATCCCACGTGATCGACTGACGGTGCGACCGGCACCACACCGTCGGTCGGGATCCGGCCGTAACTCGGCTTCACGCCGACTATCCCACAGAACGCCGCCGGTCGAATCACCGAGCCGATTGTCTGAGTCCCGAGCGCGAGCGGGCACAGCCCGGCGGCGACTGCCGCAGCCGATCCACTACTGGACCCGCCGGGGGTGTGATCTGGATTCTGAGGGTTCCGCGTTGGTCCCGGAGCGAAGTAAGCAAACTCTGTCGTCACCGTTTTGCCGAGTACTATCGCCCCAGCCTCGCGGAGTGTACCCACGACAGAAGCTTCTGTCCCACCGAGAACCGCCGGCGGGAGGGTCGCGCCAGCACGGGTCTCCAGCCCGTCGACATGGAAGATGTCTTTCACTCCGACTGGCACCCCGTGCAACGGTGACTGGATCGTTAGACGCGAAGAGGCGTTACCATTGGTGTCGGTCTCACGGTCGACAGCTGCCCGTTCAGCCCGTTCCCACCGGTTTGGCTCATTGACGAACGCCTGTATTGTTGACTCCACCGTCTCGACGCGACTTCGGACCGTCTCTAGGTGTGCAGTCGGCGTCGTCTCCCCCTCGGTCAACTCTCGCATGAGTGGTTCCAACGGGGCTGTCGTTGTGTACTCTGACATTGTGTGTTACCGGATACCAGGATTCGGGCCCGGATACTGAGTACATTTGCCGGCCGCGATGTAAACTCTCTCACCACTACCACGCATCGTTATTATCTGCCGTTCCCGAGCTGCTGAATGTGCTGGTTTTGATCACCACTTTCGTGTCGTGACAGCGCTCTCATCAGGAACGAACACCTGTGAACTGTGAACTGTAGTGACACGGCACCAATCGTGTCCACTTCTGGATTCACGGCCGACGTGTCGCCACCAGATACTGAGGCCACAGGCCAGACCCACTGTAGAATGGGCCCGATGGTTCCCTGTATGTGGGTGTTTGACGCCGAAGTTTCAAGACCGGGCCGACTGTATAAACAAGTTGGGTATGAATATCGACGATATTGCGGTGCAGGAATACATCGAAGTGAACGCTGGCGAACGGCTCGCACAGGTCCGCTCCATCTTCGAGCATGAAAATCCCAAAGGTATCATCGTGACTGAAAATGGCGATTACACGGGTGTAATCGGGGAAACGCAGTTACTCCGGTCACGGGTCGAAGACGACACCAAGGCGGCAGCTCTCATGGGAACAGCCCCGGAACTCGATCGTCACGAAGATGTCCGAGAGGCAGCCCGACAACTCGTCGAGGGTAATGTCAAAGTGGCGCCGGTGTATCAGGGTGAGACGCTCTACGGGATCGTCACGACAGACGGCATCCTCGAGGCTGTCCTCGACAATCTCGATGCTATCACTGTCGAACAGATTTACACCGATGATGTCGTCTCGATTGGTCGCCGAACTGAGGTCGGCCGAGCAATCAATCTCCTCCGAGAACACGGAATCTCTCGGCTCCCGACTCTCGACGAAGACGGCGGGTTGTCCGGTGTGGTCACGACGAACGATATCGTCAACTTCGTCATCCGGGATCGCGACCGGCAGGGAAGTGGCGATCGAAGCGGCGATATCGACCGGATGCTTGATCTCCCCGCGTACGATCTGATGTCGAGCCCTGTGCTTACGGCGACGACCGACGAAACGGTTCGGAAGGCGGTGCAACGGATGTTCGATAATGATATTTCTGGACTCATCATCACCCCTGCCGACGCCGCCGACCACGTCGTCGGGATAGTCACGAAAACCGACGTTCTCCGGGCGCTGACGTTCACCGAACAGGAGTCGATGGATGTCCAGATCACGAATGTCGAATTACTGAATACTGTGGGGCGTGAACATATCACCGAAGCCGTCGAGCAGGTGGCCGACAAGTACGGGAAAATGGACGTTCTCCACGCCCACGTTCGGTTGCACGAACACAAAGAGGAACTCCGCGGAACGTCGCTGATTCAGTGTCAGATCCGACTCCGGACCAACAAGGGACAGGTCGCTGGCTCGGGAGAAGGGTACGGTGCCAAACACGCGTTCCACGTCGCACTTGACAAACTTGAGCGGAACGTCCTCGAGATCAAAGGTGTCGAGGCAGACGAAGAATATCGTGGTCAGCTCCTCCGCAAACTCGGCGAGCTCTGACGCCGTCACCCGTCTCAAATTCAAGACACAGTACGGGTCAGAGCGGAGACGTGTGTGATTCCCGCTGGTTGACATCCTCCTCCGCGTGACCGCGGCCGAATCCCACGGCACCGCTGGGTTGGGAGTGGCAGGGTTGCAGACTCCCAAGCCAACTCACCGTTGGAATCGGTGAGTGACCGGTCGATGGGCAGTCTCCTGGGAGTGGCCACCCCGGGACTCCTCTCGTCTGTCGTGTTCGGACACCCAGTGTTGTGTTGGCCACAGGGAGTCAAACAGACTTCGACGGACTCGGAGTGACTTTCTCTGCGAGTACTTGCCTAGTGCT
>JAQCMZ010000111.1 GCA_028274825.1 Haloferacaceae archaeon | reverse complement strand
GTTGCGGAAGCCCTGCGCTACAACTGTGATGGAATCATATTTGAGGAGTTGGATGACATCCGTAATCGACTACCCGACGCTGCATGGCATTCTGAATGGGCGTTCAACCGCCTGTACGAGTATGTCACCTACAAAGCCGATGCAGCCGGTCTGTTCGTTGCGACGACCGCTCCACAGCATACGTCGAACCGGTGTGCGGAATGTGGGTTCGTCAGCGATGTGAACCGTCCAACACGGGACACCTTCGAATGCAGCCAGTGTGGAAATCGAAATCACGCCGACTACAACGCGGCAAAGAACATCGCAAACGCATATCTCCGACGCGAGCAACAGTCTTCGCGTGGGAGGGGCGTCAGTCAATACGCCCTGAAGTCCGGGGTCGTGATGCCAGACCGGGGATATCTCCCATACTCCGATGCGCCAGCGGCTGAACCCACGGACAAGCCCAAGCCTGTTCAAGCGAACTCCTGCGGTGAGCGTCAACGGCGGGGCTGTTGACATTCCGGCCTAGGTTTCTGCAATCAGTCGAACAAGCCTCTCGCTCTTCGATAGATTGGCGTACCGAGCCAGTCCCGTTTCGTTGCGAGTTGGTCTACGCTCTCACGCGCTTCTTTTCGTGTCAGTTCGTCTCGTGCGACGAGGGCTTTCAAAACGATTGGCGAGATAGCGACCTGAGCGTCTGCGAGCGTCTGAATTTCCGGGAGTGCGCGAAGGTCGTCGGTGAGCAAAAATGCTGCGTCGATCTCTGTGGTGAGCAGTGCGCTCGTTCCCTCGCCGGGATCGATCCGCGATGTCGTGAGTTCGTCGTCGATATGATGAATAGTGAACTGATCGCGGGCGGCCAGCACCGCCGTCGCGGCATCACCGTCCGCATCGTCGTACTCGCTCGTCGCGGCAAGCTCATCGACAACTGTCTCGGTGACGTGAACATCGAACTCCGTGAGCAGCGTCTCCAGTTGATCGATTCGTGCCAGTGAAATCAGCGCGCTCGTATCCGCAACGATCATCGAGGTGCGCTCCTACAACTCCGCGAGGTCATCGGCCAGTGTCTCTCCCTGATCAAGCATGGCTTTCGACGCTCGCACCGCTTCGGCATCCTGCCGCCCGAGCGACGCCTTGAGCACCCCGAAGTTGATCTCGTCGTCAAGATAGAGCTCAACGACGGCCTCCCGAAATGAGTTGTCGTCTTCGATCTCGTCGACATACGCTCTAAGCGCTTCTGTAACGATCTCCGTCCGATTTTTCTTGGTCACCGCAGCCGCTACGTCTGTCTTTTCCACCAGCTCCTCCGGTAGCCGAAAATTGACTCTCGTACTTCCCATGTGTTCTCTCCTCTTGTATGTACATCATACCCACAATAACAAATCTGTTCGGGTTGATACCGTGGTAGTGTTTGCTCACACAGACCTGCTACCATCTTGTGACCACTGACCCAGGGTAACGGTGAACCCGACCGCACGCAGTCGCTCGCCGAGTGGGTCGCCGATCCCCGATGCCGGGGTGAGAATCCCACCGTCGGGTG
>JAQCMZ010000105.1 GCA_028274825.1 Haloferacaceae archaeon | reverse complement strand
CTCGGGGCTAACTTATCGACGAAACTTCTGGGTGAACTGAGACAGGTAGCCAGCCGGAGAAGGCACCTCTCTGTTATTTCTGTCACCCAGAACATCCACCGCGTCTGTGAACGACAAACCCCCGAGACGGTTCACAGACAGCGAAGCCGCGGGGTGGGTTCCCCAGAGTAATCCACTGAAACGACCCTCTGATGACTGATTGGCGAATTGTCAATCCGTCTCATCAGGCCGGTAGAACCTAATCGACTGGAATCTGATACGCACGAGGTTCATCGCGTCACAGCGTCAGAAACAATAAATTACTTTAGATTGTGTAGCTCCGTAAAAACGTGACAACGACGGTTCGAGTTCTCGGCATCTTGTTATTGTTGATAGCGGGTGGTGGACTGTGTGTGCAGTATGCGACTGTTGATCAGTGGTCGTATCCGAGTCCACAGGAGATCGATTCGAATCCCGGGGAAGCCGACGGGACTCGAGTACTCCTATTCGGCATCGTCCAGGCTATCGACCCCGACGACGGCCGAGTATCGATCCAGACGGGGCCGAACCTGGAATATCGGGTTCTCATAACTGACGTGCCGGACAGTCTCACGAGCCAGATCAAATCCGGTGGCGCGATACAGGTGTTTGGAACAGTCGGCGAGGGCAGTGATATCGTGCGCGCAGACAGGATTGTCGTCGATTTCCGAGATCAAGCGGATAGAAGCTACACGTATTTGACTTCGCTTCTGGGAGGAATACTCGCGAGTGGGTACTTCCTCCGCCACTGGCAGATCGATTTCCGAAATCTCCAGTTTACCCCGCGGGACGGGTCCTGATGGCTGAGTTGCTCACACACGTGTTGCTCGCGTACGCCGTGTTCACCACGGCCAGTTGGGCATCCGATTGGCTGAACGAGCGATGGGTTGCTGTCGGCGTTGTCGGATCGATCCTGCCGGATCTCAATCGGGTTCGCCTGCTCCTCCCGGGATCTACGATAACTGATATCACTGGAGTGCCGTTCAGTTGGGGGGCAATCCACACGCTCGGAGGGGTCCTCGTCGTGGCGGGGATCGGGTCACTGCTGTTTATGCGACACCAAACACAGTTCCGAGCGGGTGTTTTGCTTTTGACTGGCGCGCTCACACACATTCTCGTTGACCTTCCGCAGCCGTACGCTGACGGGCAAATGCTCACCAACGTGTATCTGTTTCCCTTCAGTTCGTGGCGGATTGAGACGCCTGGCTGGTACGTCTCGGCTGATCGATGGACCCTGATACTGGCGCTGGCGGTAGCGCTGCTCGTGACTCTCATAGACTGGGGGCGCACCCACTACTCAGATACCCGGGACAGCGGATACGCAGAGTGAGTCAGACAGAACTGACCTACACACACCGCGAACCCCGTCGCTCGGTCCCGGTGGAAGTCACCGACAGGTCTGTCAGACGGTTATCATTGATTGATCCTACAGACACCCACGATTGCGAGAGTTCTGCGTCGGTCTGGCCGTCAGCGCCCGAGAGCGGCGTGTGCAGATGTCAGATTGCGCGATCCCAGGGCGGCCAGCAGTGAGAGTTCACCAGCCAACGAGCCGACCGCGATGGCCTCTGCGAGTGCGTCGGCGTTCGCACCCGCTGGATCGCCGCCACCGGCCACCCCGAGAAGTTCGAGCGCCTCTGACTGGGTTGGCAAACCAGTGCCACCCCCGACGGTCCCGACCTCCAGACTCGCCAACGAGACAGCACAGTACAGATCACCATCAGAGGTGACTTCCGCGGTCGTGATGGCGTTTGCACCCTCAACCACCTGCGCTTCGTCTTGTCCGGTTGCGAGAAACATCGCCCCGACAACGTTCGCCACTTGTGCGTTGAATCCCATCGACCCGGCCTTCGCAGAGCCAATGTGGTTCTTTTTCGTGTTGATTTCTGCGATTGCCTCGGGTGTCGTGTCGAGACGCTCCTCAACAACTGCCCGTGGAATAGTGACGTCTGCCGTGACAGATCTGCCGCGCCCCTCGGTCGCGTTGATAGCGGCGGGCTTTTTATCTGCACAGAGATTGCCCGATAGTGCCACGAGCGACGCGGTGGTTTCGGCTTCGATGAGTTCTGCAGCCTCACCAGTCGCGATCGTGGCCATATTCATGCCCATGGCGTCTTTGGTGTCGTAGCGGAATCGCAGAAAGACGGTGTTCCCGACGGCATACGGAGTCACGTCGAGAAGTTCGCCGTGATTCGTCGTCGACTCGGCTGTTGCCGCGAGTTGCGCTTCGTGGTCTCGGACCCACGACACAAGCGCTTCTGCCTCGGCCACTCCCGCGACCGAGAACACTGGTGCTCGGGTCATCCCGCGTTTCGTCACTCTGGCAGTGGCCCCACCAGCAGCGTTGATACTCGAGCAGCCTCGATTGATCGAGGCCACGAGCGCACCCTCTGTCGTCGCCATCGGGAGCACCGTCTCTTCATCAATCGCCTCTCCGTCAATCTCCACGGGACCGGCCACGCCGATTGGCACCTGGATCGCGCCGATCATGTTCTCGATATTCGACTCGGCTCGGTCGGCAGGAAAGCCGTAGTTCGCGATAGAATCGAGATCACCGTTCTCGACGCTGTCGGCTCTGCCGATGACAACTTGCTGCCGGGCGGCTGTTGCGAGATCAGCGTCGCCGTCGGCCGCCGTTTCGAGTTCGTGAAGCCGGAGGTCGCCGGCGTGGACGCGCTCGACGAGCGCTTCGACAGTTACCATATCCCGAGGTGACGCCGGGTTAGAATAAGCGTTGTCGGTTCTATCGATGGTCGTGTCGCGTGAACACACAGCGGCAGAGCGGATACCCATGGCTGGAGTCAGTCACAGACACAGTGTATTCTGGGCGGCAGAGACCACAGAGAGACGCGGTCTCCGGCAGCCTACCTGTCTTAGCTCACCGAGACGAAACCTTACGACAGCTGTTGGTAGCTGACTCCCAACGACACACGCTTCAGGGCTCTGAAAAGTCTCGTCGCATTGCAATCTTGAACCACGGGCAGAGCCTGAGTTGACGATACCACCCGGGATGGTCGTTGAGGTGTTCGTAATCGGCCCACAGGAGCCCCTCGATTTCGTCTTCGTCGGGGGCTAGTTGCATATCGTCTAACGTCACTTTCAGCACAGCACAGACCTCCCACTCGACGCCTTCGTTCGGGTAGTATCGTTTGTACTCGAATTTGTCAGACACGCGGACGTTGCCGTACTGGTCGGGAGTGAGACCGAGTTCCTCTTGGAGTCGCTGGCGGGTGGCCTCTTCCTGAGACTGGCCCTCGATAGGGTGTGATGCGACGGTCCCGTCCCAGTGAGTGTCCCACAAGCGTTTGCCTGCGGCTCGTTGTGCCAAGAGGATTCGTCCGTCGTGGTCGAACACGAGACAGGTGAATGCACGGTGCCGGATCCCGTCACCGAGATGTGCGTCCAGCCGATTCACCGTTCCGTCGGCCCTATCATCTTCATCGACAGCAATGACATCCTGCGTAGCGTTCTCGTGATTCACTTTCTCTGTCTCAGCCTCCTCTGAGACCGTGTCTTCGCTGCTCATGTGCGTGACCACGAGTATCCCGCAGATATTCGCTTCGGTTCGACCGCCGCGAAAATCCCACGGTGTCTGTCTCACTCGGGTGGGGTGGGTGAGATGGACGCCTCGAATCCCTCACCTGCGAGTCGGCAGAAATCTCCGACAGCAATCGGTAGCGTCTGAAACCCCGGCAATCCGAGTCAGGGTCGTGGGACCGTCCAGAGTTGGATTCAAATCCCCCTATACTGGGAGCCAGATGCGAACGTAACCTCAAACAGAAAATTAAGCCGGATTCCCTGCCTCACCGCGAGTGAGGTAGTTGACCTGTAGACGCAGGTGTAGACCTCGACGCAAATCAGCACCCAACATCAGATCCAGATTCGGTTCAAACCCGGGGTCACAGAGGTCGGACCGATCGTGATCATCCCAGACGTTCATCAAGGATCAGCCGGGTTTTCGTGCGTTTGACATCGTCCATCTCGCGCGCCTTTGTGATGAGTTCGTTCACTGCCTGGGTGTCAATACAGTCGACAACCAACACCACATCTTCTTCGCCCGATACCTGCCAGACCGAGTCGACCCTTGGCCACTCAGCCATCTGCTCGGACACTTCAGAGGTGTTGACATCCATCGCCACCGAAACCTCGACCATCGCCTGCACGTTGCCGGTCCGGGTGGTGACAGTGAACCGCTCGATGACTTGCTCGTCGGTCAGTCGATCGACACGGTTTCTGACGGTTCCCTCAGAGGTGCCGACCTGCTCGGCGATCTCCGTGTAAGGCGTTCGCGCATCCTGCCGAAGAATGTTCAGAATCCGCCGATCCAGGTCGTCCATACACTCGATTGACACCCCTAGTTCAAACCCGTTACGAAATTCGTAACTATCTTCGAACGACGGATTTATACCCGGTTGAATCATCTGTAAGTCGTAATGTCAAACGCGTATCTTGCCCTGGCCGACGGTCGCGTCATGGAGGCACGGTCTCGTGCGCCGGGTCGGACTCGCGGAGAACTGGTATTCACGACTGCCTACACCGGGTACGAGGAGTCACTGACGGATCCCTCCTACGCCGGGCAGGTGCTCACGTTTTCGTACCCGTTGATCGGGAATTACGGCGTCCGCCACGAACGCTTCGAATCGAGAGACGTCCAGCCGGAGGCAGCTATCGCACGGGAGTTCACAGACGACGTGGCCGAGTGGCTCGAGAGTGAGGGGATCCCCGCCATCGATCACTTGGACACACGCGAACTCGTCACCACGGTCCGTGAAGAGGGAGCGATGCGCTGTGGTATCGCTGCCGGTCCGGAGGCGTCTCCCGAGGCTGCTCGCGAGGAGTTGGGTGAGTGCGCGGAGATGAGCGATCACGTCGATATCGGTGCGCAAGTGTCAGTCGGTGAGACGACTGTCCACCGCGGCGGCGGCTCGACAACCGTCGCGCTGGTGGACTGTGGGGCCAAGGAATCGATTTTCTCCGCCCTCACCGACCGTGGGGCCGACGTTCACGTTATCCCCCACGACTCGACTCCCTCGGATGTTGCCGCAATCGACCCCGACGTGTTGTTCATCTCAAACGGCCCGGGAGATCCGGCGAACTTCGAAGCGGCAGAGGCACTCGTCGGTCACTACGTGGGAGAGATCCCGCTGGCGGGGATCTGTCTGGGCCAGCAGGTTATCGCACGTGCACTGGGTGGAGACACAGAAAAGATGAGGTTCGGTCACCGCGGCATCAATCACCCGGTTCGTGATCTCCGGACCGAGCGGGTCGTCATGACGACACAAAATCACGGATACACCGTCTCCGACCCTGGTCCACTCGAGGTGACACAGGTGAACGTTAACGACGATACCGCCGAGGGCCTGGAC
>JAQCMZ010000250.1 GCA_028274825.1 Haloferacaceae archaeon | reverse complement strand
CTCCGTTCGGGACGATGTCAAAGACGCCCTTCGTCAAGCCGCTAATGGCGAGTTCGTTCGGTACGAAACCGAAGTCAACGGTGGTGACGGCCTCACCACAATCGACTTTTCGCTCAAACCAGTAACCGACGAAGACGGTGAGGTTTCGTTCCTCGTCGCAGAAGGGCGGGACATCACGGCCCAACGACAGCACCGCCAGCATCTGGACATCATGCAGCGAGTGATGCGTCACAACATGCGTAACGACCTGACGAAATTACGTGGCTGGACGCAGATGCTCTATCAAGAAACAGACCCCACAGAGCAGACGGAGCAGTTCGAGACGATAGAGCGAATTCTCGATAAATGGGATACAATGTCAGAGCGAATGGGGGAGATGCGGCAAATTCTCGAGTCAGACCGACAGGAGCAGGCCACGGCGCCGCCAGGTTCGCTCATTGAGAGGGCCGTCGACTCGGTTCACGGGCAGTCCACTACCGCGACAATCTTGACACATCTACCAGGCAAGGAATTACCACCGGTGGCAGCGACGGTATCAGATGCGGTTCGTGAACTAGTCGAAAACGCGGCTACTGCAACAGCAGCCGGCACAGTCGAGATTGAGCTCTGTCATATGGAAGACGAGTGGATCAGAGTGAGCGTGACAGACGACGGACCAGGAATGCCAGAGATGGAAGCAGCCCTCCTTGAGACCGGAGAAGAGACGCAGCTCAACCACGGACAAGGATTAGGCCTATGGATGGTTCGGATGATTGTCACGCAGGCCGGTGGCGAAATAGGAGTGAAGACAACACCCGACGGAACGACAGTCACCCTAGACCTCCCGACCGGACACCGGCCTAACCAGCGCGTACAATCTAGTATGACAGAATGAGTACCCAGCGAACACAGGCGGCAACGATACTCATCGTCGAAGACGATCAGAGTTTAGCCGATGTCTATGCAGAGTGGCTCGGGGAGACGTATGATATCCGAACGGCATACAACGGCACCGAGGCACTCGAACGACTAGACCAGAGCGTCGATGTCGTACTGTTAGACAGGATGATGCCGGGACAGTCCGGCGGTGAGGTACTCGAGGCGATTCGGGGCTCAGCTGCCGACCCACGGGTTGTGATCGTCTCGGCCGTAACGCCCGACCTCGACATCATTCGGATGGGATTTGACGCCTATCTCGAGAAGCCAGTTGATGCCGACGTCTTAGACGAGATGATCGAGCGGATGTTAGTTCGCGCCGACTATGACGAGAAGGTCCAAGAACTGTTCTCGCTGATCGAGCGACAGGATACGCTTGAGGCGGTTAAAAAACAGGAGGTGCTTGAGGCCAGCGATGAATACCGTGAACTTACTGACCGTCTCGAGTCGGCACAGATGGATATCGAGTCGCTGCTGATGGAGCTTCCCGAGGACGACTTTCGTGTCGCCATCGAGCGACTACAGCGAACAGCCGCCAATCGGACCGGCGAGCGGCGATACAAGTCGCTCACCGACGATGTACTCGACAGTTCACGGGAAGCGATGGTCGTAATCGACGCTGACGGTACCGTCGTCTGGGCTAACGAAGCGACAGAAACCCTGCTTGGCCTCGATCGAGCGGCTCTCCAAGGACGGGAGTACGCGACCGCTGCATCGGAGCGACTGCAAGATATCGACACCGGCGAAGAGTCGCTCGCATCGCTAATACAAACCGGATTGCTCAGTCATGGGAAGGAACTCGACGCCACTGTTCGTGTCCCCGGAGACGGAGGCGAAACGGAGCGGTGGCTCGAATACTGGAGTGCACCGATCGAGACCGGACTGTACGCAGGCGGGCGAATCGAACATTACCACGACATCACCGGCCGGTACAAGCGTGAGCAGTACCTTCAGAGCCTCCACCGCGCAACGCGCGAACTGATGACGGCCGCGACTGACGAGGCGGTCACCACTCACGCGGTCACGACTGCGACGGAAGAACTCGATTTCCAGTACGCGGCGGTGTTTACTAGAGACGAAGGCACAGGTGATCTTGTCCCAACAGCCAGCGAAACAACTGCTCCCGAGACAGACCTGACGTTGCCAACGATTTCCGGCGGTACTGGCCCAGTCTGGACAGCGTTCGCCGAGCGAACAGAACGTCTAGAAGCCGAGATGTACCGAGAACGTGACGGATCCGGCGGATGGCTCGACGACGCGTTCGACGACTGGCTGCTCTGTCCGCTCGGCAAGCAAGGCGTGTTCCTCGTGGCCATGACGGACGGGCGCTCTCTCTCGGCGACAAAGCAGAATCTCGCAGAGACGTGGGCCGCGAATACGCGACAGGCACTCGAACAACTCGCCCGAACCCAGAGTCTGCGGAAGCGTGACCGAAAACTGGAGCAACAGAACGAACGGCTGTCGCGACTGGATAGGATTAACCGGCTTATTCGCTCCATCGGCCCGGCGGTAGCGAGTGCTGACACGCGCGCGGAAATCGAAACAGAGGTCTGTCGCCGCCTCCTCCGCATGGAACAGATTACCGGGGCCTGGGTTGCGGATATCGACGTACCGACTGACAAGACCATCTGTCGGACCTCAGCGGGCGATATTGAGACCTACCTTTCAGATATTCCCCACGCGATAGCGGAGACGAGTGAGACAGAACCCGTTGCGGCGACACCACCAGTGCCGGCCAGAGAGGCATACGACACACGGTCGTCAGTCTCTGTCACGGATCTCATGGCCGTCGAGTCCGGCGTCTGGTGGCGCAACCAGGGCCTCAAACGTGGAACCAACACGATTGTCGCGGTACCGGTCGTCC
>JAQCMZ010000087.1 GCA_028274825.1 Haloferacaceae archaeon | reverse complement strand
ACGGCCTGCTCATCAGCATCTCTGACTTTTATCTCCGACCTGCGCTGATCGGACAAACCGGCGCATTCAACTCTGCAACCATCGTCATCGGTATTTTCGGGGGACTCGTCGTATTCGGTGCTGTCGGCCTGTTCATCGGCCCCGTTGTCATCGGCGGTACGAAACTCATCTTCGATTGCTTTGCTCGGACACACAACAGCGAGCAGACGCCTTGATATCCCTCACGCATGACATCGCACATATCGACAGTTCCCGATACACGGAGAACTCACACTAACAGCCACTCTCCCGCGTCTTTCCGCAATTCTACATAAGAGCGAGAAAAATAAACCGTTGAGCCGATTGAGGGGGTGGGGTAGAGGCGCTAGCAGTTGTCGATGTCCGTGGCCTCCTCTAACCGCTCGACGCGTTCGCGTAGCTCTTCGAAGTCGGGATCCTCAGCCCGCACATCCTCCAGCGGGCGGACGTCGGTGAGTGCGTTGTCGACGCGCTCGTCCTCGGCCTCGCCGCCGAGGTAGAGGTCGCGACGATCTTGGTGGAGACTCCGGAGCGTCGACTCAGCGATCCCAGTGTCGTCGGCGATAGTCGCGAACGACTCACCGCGGTCGACACGGGCGAGGGCCTCCCGGACATGTAGGAACTCGGCCGGATCTCGCTGTACGGGACGACGGGCATCGATTACGAGGTGGTCTGTACCAACGGCGAAATTGAGCACGACCCAGTCGCGACGGAACGAGCTTACCGTGACTACCACGAGGGAGCGTTGTTCCTCCATGCGGGCCAACAGTACGAAGTGACAGAGGTTGACCACGACCAGCCGCACCCGCGAATCCACGTCGAAGAGGTGGCTACCACGCACTACACGCAGACGCTGTCAACCAAGCAGGTTCAGGATCTCGAAGTCAAAGACCACACTTCGCTGGCAGATGGGTATGACGTCTACTTCGGGACTGGGACAGTGCGTATCACCTACGGGAACTACATGGTTCGTGACTACCGGACAGGTGAACTCATCGAAGGGCCGCTCTCGACTGAGACACCGCCGCTTGATTTACAAACCGAACTCCTGTGGGTCTCGTTGCCCGAGGACCATCTACAGGCGACGATCAATGCCCTTGATGCGCCGCTTTTAGAGCCGACGGAACGCGCAGGCGATGATCCGCGAGTGCCGATGGAACAAGCGCGGTACACGTACGCCGGCGGGCTCCACGCCGCTGAACACGGGATCATCCAGCTCGCACCGCTGGAGCTGATGATCGACAATCACGATATCGGCGGGCTCTCAACGCCGTCGCACCCACACGAGACGATCCCAGGGCCGACATGGTTTGTTCATGATGGAATCGACGGTGGGATCGGCTTCTCAAAAGCGATATACGAGCACATCGAGACACTAGCGGATCGGACACGCGAACACATTACGGACTGTGAATGTGGCCGTCGCCGGGGCTGCCCGCTGTGTGTCATGAGCGAAGACTGTGGGAACAACAACGACCCACTCGACACTGCGACTGGGACGATGATTCTCGATGACCTGCTGGCAGCGTTCGACACACAGTCATAGGCGTCGATAAACAATTCGTAACTCAATAAGCGAGTCCGAGATTTGTAAAATGAGTCCAGAGGCTGTCCTGTAACCCGATCTGTAGATCAGGTGTTGTAATCGATGTCCACTGCTGTCAGGCGATATGGTTCATCAAGTGTTGAGCCGCCGAGTGTGGTGTACAGCCCGACGAGGTCGACCAACTCGAAGACCCGAGCATCATCTACGACCTCCACAGTATGGAGCAGTTCGCGGTGATCTGTATTGCGAACAAAGAAGAAGAACTGTTCAGCCGCGTCGACGATCGCCTTGTGAGCCGGCTGCGCTCCAGTGAACACGTCCGGATGGACAAGTACCACAACGAGGAACTCTACGATATTCTGAGTGCTCGAACGAAGTGGGGCCTTGAAAACGGCGTCATCACCGACAAGCAGCTCTATCAGATCGCTGATGCCGCTGCTGGTGATGCCCGTCTCGCGATCGGGATGCTTCGCAGCGCAGCCAGCGCGGCTGACCGCGAAAATCACGAGGAGGTCACCAACGAGATCCTTCTAGACGCTGCTGAAGATGCTCGGGCCCAAATCAAGCAGAAGAGTCTCAACTCGCTCACACCACACCAGCGGGTCGTCTACGATATTGTTCGCGACCACGGCCCGCTTGGACCCAGCGAGATTCACGACCGCTATACTGAGGTGGTCGACGATCCGCGGACGAAGCGCACGGTCCGGACCTACCTTTCGAAGATGGCCCAGTACAATCTGCTTGAGGCAGAAGGGACGAGTCGGGACCGGGAGTACTCGCTCGTCGACTCAGCAAATGCGTCGCCGGTTTCGTAATTTGGCCGGTTCACCACCAGAGTTGTCACACTGTTTCCTAATAGGAATCATATTCCTAATGAGAAATAGTAATTCTGTTAAAATTCTCAGTAGATGTATGTTTTTGGAGCTGTGCTGAATACAGCGCGCGAATACAGCATTGGCTGAAGCTCTATCCTGAAGAGTAGTGATCGCTCAGTACAGATAACTCACTTACCGATATAGAGTGTTGACATATCAAGGTAGTGTCGGGTATTCGGTACAAGGTGCAGAGGATCTATTCTGCGGCGAACTCAACGCCGGTGATCTCGAAGCGCGCTCCACTCTCAGAGCTCTCACTTACGTTGATCTCCCAGTTGTGGGCATCGACGACCTGCTTGACGATGCTTAATCCAAAGCCGGTCCCCTTGTCGCTTGTCGAATACCCCGTGTCGAACACGTCGTCACGTTCGTCTTCGGGAATACCGGGTCCATCGTCTTCGATGTAGAATCCGTCGTCCAGTTCGCCGACTCGGACCGTCACATCGCCACCTCCGTGTTCGACAGCGTTGCGAATAAG
>JAQCMZ010000248.1 GCA_028274825.1 Haloferacaceae archaeon | reverse complement strand
CTGGGTTCAACTCCACAAACACGGACGGTCAGACGCTCTACCGTCGCCACCAAGGAGGTCGGGAAGCGACCGAATCCACGCCTGTGGAGACTGCACTCCCTGTGGATTCCCCGTGGAATCTATAAACCGCGTCGTGGAAACAGGAAGCCTCGGGGCTTGACCCCGAGGCACTTCACCGGAGAGTACCAACCCCGTAGACACTGCAGACGATTCGGGAACAGTCATATTGGAGAGTGTCCAGCGTGGCGACGATTCCTGCTAGTGTAGCAATCTCGACGGCGAGCAGCACGGTCCGTGCCTGTATCGCTATCAGTGCGATGACGGGTCCCTCAGTTCGGAGTATGTCGACAACCCCGAACAAAGCAACTTCGAGACGGCGCAGTCTGATCGCCATCTGTACTGTTGGCCCAGCATATTTTGTCGTGTGATTACAGAAAGCGGATGCCGAGACCGTCGCAGTGCCAGAGAACTCTGATGACACCCTTACTGAGGCGCGGCAAGTGGTGGTGGAGCTGTTCAAGTATGCCGACGGCATTCCTCTAGAGTGTTTCCCACGGCTGAAGCCAGGGGGTTCCGCGCTAGTCCCGCTGTGATTAGAACGTCGTCGTTGACTCGTTTTGTTCTGCCTGTCTGGCCAAATCACCATGCCCTCCAAATTCAAATCCCGGTCGCAGGTCGTCCGGCGTGATTCCCCGGGCAGTTGCACACGGCTTGCACACGATAACCTCGTTGAGATGCTCACTCACGGGGTCGCAGTTGAGGACCTCTTCGACGGAGGGAAGTCCCGGGGAGTGAAGTTCGTCAAGATTGCTGTGCTGGTGGCTTCCGAGATACGTCGACGCTTGCATCAGAAACATGTCGACGTCGGTGTCGCGGGAAGCCGCCCCCCTCGCGGCGATAAACGGTAACACCGTCTTTGTAGTGTTTTCAGGACCGATCGTGGTTATGACTTGCATTGGTCTCTCTATTGAGGCAAATCATGTCAGCGATTGATAAAATTTGCCACACAACGCCTGCGGTGTTCAGATACGGATACAGAGTGAGACGGTGCGGTTTTTGATCGTTTATTTCGAAAAACGACCGTCTCAACGGTTGTGTGAACGAGACCGAGTGAGGGCTTGTGGAGGGAGAGGTGCCACCGAGATGGCTAATGTAGCTCAGCAGTCGACTTCACCTGGCTGGACTATCACTTCCAATTACCGTTTCGATTCGTGAGATATTCGATGTCGAGCGTGCTCGATTGACCGCTCATAATTGGGTTCACAAGGCTAATCCACGGCGCGACGTTGGTCGGCGTCCGGATTACGTCGCGGTTGAAGAGACCGTGATTCGACTCACTGATTGCCGCTGCCGCAAGCCGGATACTCACCGACCGCTGTCAGTGGCGTCCCTCCCCGAAGACATGCCGAGAGGTCAGATGAAATACCCAGTCGTCACCCGTGTATCGAGCGCGAGTTTCCGCGCTGGTGGAGGCTTAACCAACACTCAGGATTGTGACGACGCTTGTGTTGGTTAAGATCCAATCAGCCTGGTCTCGTGTGACCGACTGTGTGATTCGCCACAAGAGGAAGCTGAAGACTGAAACGAAGACGACCCAATATTATCCTCAGTCGTTCCGGGACAGACTGCGGAACCGGGATTGTATATCGTATGTCATTACCATCTGTCACCAAAGTATATTATACGATCATGATGCAGACTATAACATGTTACATTCATTTCTTGATTCAAAAACTGGCCGCGCGTGGAACTACCATCGGGGCAGAGATCATCCACGTTTCGCTGACAACGAAAAGCGATTAGAACACGTAGATGAACTTGACGAAGCGATCCAAGACTGGATGCTCGACCACACCCGCGAGGAAGTGACCGACCGGTCTGAGGTGTGTGAGGCGACGATCGCCCCGATTTATAAAATCGCGAATATCACTTCCGACGACCACCCCCGCGCCCGCGACACTATCGTCGATATCGAGGACGACCGACTCGGCACCGGGTCGGTTCAGGATGTCTTTCCGCGGGTTTCAGACACACCAGGAACGATATCCCACCTCGGGCCGCATCTCGGCGCACACAACGAGAACGTGTATCGGGAGCGCCTGTCGTACAGCGACGAGACGCTCGCGGATCTCGAGGAGAGAGTCATATGAGCACCTATCCGACGGACGTGACGATCGTGGAGATGCTCCCGCGCGACGGCCTCCAGCGGCTCGACGAGTTCGTTCCGACTGAGATCAAAGTCGAACTGATCGACATGCTAGCTGATACTGGTGTCGACGAAATCGAGATTACGTCGTTCACTCATCCGGAGGCAGTCCCGACGTTACGGGACGCGGACGCGGTAGCAGCCCGCATTGCGCGCCACGACGACGTGACCTACCGGGGGTTAGTGCCGAATCCGGTCGGAATGGAGCGGGCAATAGAGGCTGGCGTCGACAAGGTCAATTCCCTCGTGACTGTGAGCGAGACATACAGTCAGAGTAATCAAAACATGAGCGTCGATGAAATCCTCGCGGGTGTCCGAGAGATCGTCGAATTGGCTGAGGGAACAGATATTGACGTGGAAGCAGGAATTGGAACCAGTTTCTATTGTCCGTACGAAGGCAAGGTACCGATGGCAGACACACTGTCAGTTGTGGACCAGGTCGTCGACGCTGGGGTAGATGAAGTGACGCTGGCGACGACGATGGGTCTCGCGGATCCGGTCGAAATTGAGGAGATGTACAGGGCCGTCTTCGACCGGCATCCCGACATCGACGTAGGACTGCATCTCCACGACACGAACGGGATGAGTCTAGCCAACACCGTAGTAGCGATGCAGTGCGGCGTCGACCGGTTCGACACGTCACACTGTGGATTGGGAGGCGGTGTCGTCTTGCCTGACGGACTCGAGGGCGTCGGAAATACGCCCACAGAAGACCTTGTTCAGCTATTGAACCGGATGGGCGTTGAGACGACTGCGGACTTCGACCGTGTGGAGGCCGTCGCTCACGAAATCGCCGATCAACTCGAACTCGGTTCGACAAGTCACGTGTTGATGGGCGGGACCGTCGACCGCGTATTAGAAACCGTCGCGAAAGAGAAACAATGACCGGACAAACCATATCTGAAAAGCTGTTATCAGAGAAATCAGGACAGGACGTACAGGCTGGCGACTACGTGGAGGCCGCGGTCGATGTGATGATGACTCACGATGTCACGGGCCCGCTGACATTCGAAGTATTCGAAAGCGTCACAGGTGATGATCCTGAGTTAGTCGCGCCAGATAGCACTGCTATCACGATCGATCACCACGCGCCGGCTGACGGTGTGAAAGCCGCGAATAATCACAACAGTGTTCGCGAGTTCGCTGACAAATACGGCGCACAACAGTACGAAGTCGGAGACGGGATTTGCCACCAGGTACTCATCGAAGAGGGATTCGTCTCACCGGGCGATCTAGTGATCGGGGCGGATTCTCACTCGACGACGTTTGGTGGAGTCGGTAGCTTCGGTACTGGAGTCGGGTCAACTGATCTCGGAACGACACTGGCGACGGGAGAACTCTGGTTCCGGGTCCCAGAGACGATCCGGTTCGAAGTCGAGGGTGAGCTTCCTGACGGGGTTTATGCGAAAGATCTCATCCTGAAATTCATTGGCGATGTCGGCTTCGCTGGCTGTACGTACAAAGTCGCCGAATACGGCGGGTCAGCAGTTGAGTCGCTGCCGGTCCACGAGCGGCTTGTCCTCTCAAATATGGCAATCGAAATGGGCGGGAAAGCTGGTATCGTCCCCCCAGACGAACAGACCGTGGAGTTCCTGACAGCACAGACCGGGACTCGGCCGACTGTGCCGGCGTACACCCAATCCGACGATGACGCCGATTACGAGGCCGTGTATCGCTACCGCGCCGACGCGGTTTCGCCGCAGGTAGCAACCCCCTCGAACCCAGAAAACGCCGTCCCTGTCGAGGAAGTTGTCGGGACACACATCGATCAGCTGTTCGTCGGGACGTGTACGAACGGCAGGTACGAAGATATCCGGATTGTCGCAGACATAATCAAAGACGAACAACTCGCGCCAAACGTCCGGATGGTGGTCGTCCCGGCCTCGCGGTCCGTGTACAAACAAATGATGGAGACCGACGTGCTCGAGACGTTCGTTGACGCAGGCGCGATCGTCCAGAGTGCTGGCTGTGGTCCGTGCTTCGGGACACATCAGGGTGTCTTAGGAGATGGTGATGTCTGTCTGGCCACCGCAAATCGAAATTTCCCGGGGCGAGAAGGCTCTATGGACAGTGAGGTGTATCTCTCGAGTCCCGCGACGGTAGGTGCCTCGGCACTGTACGGTGAGATCACCGATCCACGAGAGGTTGAACTGAATCGATACGACGATTCTGTTCTCAAGGAGGTGGGCGTATGACGAACACCCGTGCTGACCGTGAGATAGACACGACCCAACCGGGCCAAGCTTGGACGTTCGGTAATAATATCGATACCGACCAGATAATCCCCTCACGGTTTCTGGTGTCCACTAATCCTGCGGAACTCGGTGAGCACGCATTCAACGACCTCCGAGCAGAATTCGCTCCGAACGTCGAGGATGGTGACTTTGTTGTCGGCGGGCACAACTTCGGAAGCGGCTCTTCAAGGGAACACGCACCGCTTTCGCTGCTCGGTGCAGGTGTCGACGGGATCGTTGCCCAATCGTTTGCCCGGATATTTTTCCGGAACGGAATCAATCTCGGGCTCCCAGTGTTGATTTGCCCGGAGGCAGACCAGATACGTGACGGAGACACAGTGAGTCTCCAACTCACCAGAGGGGTAGTCACCAATCACACGACAGGTGAAGAATACGACGCAGACCCGCTGCCAGAGTTTCTCCAGACAATTGTCAACCGGGGTGGGCTTGAAGAGCATACACGAGTGAAACTCGGTGCAGATGGTTATGACGACGACACGTGATAGAAAAGCCCGTGAAGAGGGGATCTCACGACGACCCTCGTGGGGTTGCGCCAGGATTGAATGAGCTAACCTGATTGATGCACTTTCGCGAGGCGCTGCCGCTGTCGGAGCGAGTCCTCTCACATCATTATCGCCGCGACTCTCGTCTCGAGGCGTCCCCGGTGGTCACGACTAGAGAGACGAGAACCGATCGCAAGCGAGAGAGAGTACGTTTCGTCTGTCTTTTCGCCGTCAGGGGTCGCGTTCCGCTTCGATCTCGCCTCTGATGTCGAGAACGATCTCGGGATCGAGATCGAGACCGTACTCGTAGTATCGACCGCCGCTCTCACCGCGATTCCGGTCGGCCCGTCATAAGAACCCGAGCATGTGGAGGTCCGAAAGGTGGTTCTGAATGCTTTTGAGCGTCGTGAGCGGTTCCACGGCGTGTGAGTCCGCGACGCTCTCGTAACGGGTTTTGATCGTCTTCGACCGAGCCGGCGTCCCTTCTCTCTCCTCAAGGTACGCGAGCGTTTCGAGCAGCAGCTGAGCATGCTGGGTCTGGTCCCGGATCCGAGTCCGCAGCCGACCGCGTTGGACGAGTTCCTGTGGCTTGACGATATGTGAGTCGTCGATGCGGGAGTCGCTGTGTTTCTTCGCGACTTCGCCGCCGACTCTGAGGAGATCGATCGCTTGACGCGCGTTTCCCCTGTCGCCGCGATCGCTGCCGCCCTTGCGACGGCCGATTCGTCACAGACGCCGTCGACGAACGCGTGATCGGCGCGGTCGGCGAGTATCGCCTGGAGCTCGCTGGCGTCGTACGGACTGAAGGAGATCTCCGCTTCCATGAGCGTGTCCTTGACTTTCGGAGAGAGACCCTGTCGAAACGTGTAGTTGTTGCTGATCCCGATGACGCCGACCTTCGCGTCCGCGATGTGGCCGTTCGCTCGCGCGCGATAGTTCAATACAGCAGTGTGTTCGCATCTTCCAGGTGGTCGATCTCGTCGAACACGGCGAGATGCGTCCCACCGACGCGGTCGAACTGCCGGTACAGTTCGTCGAACGCATCCCCGGTTCCGAGTCCCCGCTCTGGAAATCGGCTGGCGTGTTCCGGGAGCAGCCCGTTGACGAGGCTGCGAACCAGCATGAACAGCGTCCGCCCGTTGCAATTGACGGTGTGGGTGTGAAGTTCGTCGGCCGCCTCTCGCGTCGGGACCTCCTCGTGAAGTTCCTCTATCATGTGTGTCGTGACGGCCGTCTTCCCGAGTCCGGCTTTCCCGTACACGAAGACGTTCTCCGGCTTCCGACCGAACAACACATGCTGAAGCGCGTGGCTATACGCCTCGATCTCCTCCTCGCGCTCGAGAATTGTCTCCGGCTGATAGCTTTCCGTGAGCACCGCCCTGTCTGCAAAGACGGTTCGGTGAGATCGTCAAACGGTCCTCGCATGAATGTCGCATTCAATTTCATATTTATAATACCACGTTTTGTTTGCTTCGTATGCTTCTGTGGGATCCGATTCTAGACCGAAATACCCGCTATGCCGTCGTATCTCACCGACTTAGAGACGGAAAGCACACGAAACGTACTCTCTCTCTGCGAACCAACTGCGCCATCACTTCTGAAATGACAAACACACGCAATTTTCTCTCCACGTAATGCTCCCGAGGCTGTTGCCAGTCGAAACCACACGAAACGCCCTCACCGACCAATCCCCCGAATCGGCAACTACCCGAATGTCACTCGGACTACGCACTCGAGCCAACTCCGAGAATCGAGGGTGGATTCGTTGTTTCCGTCGTTCCCCTTCCCCGCTGTGTTGAGTGTTCTTTTCGAATCGGGGGAAGGTGGTGATAGCCAGTCACCCGTATCGAACGGTTGAGTAGGGTGTGAGACGAGATGTGTTCATATCCACAGACCAGCAGCGAGGTTGCGAAGCAGCGGGGCAACGACGGCGTAGACGGTTGTTGACGCACACCGTCGAGGCTCAGGACTCTGTTTAGCGCATACGGTGATGAACCCGGGTCCGAGACCATACACAACACTCTCAGTCGCTCCTCGAAACGCTCGCGTCCCTCCGAGCGGGAAGCGACGCCGGTCCATCCGAAGACGGGACGACCCGGTACGAGAGTGCAGTGGACTCACACGCTGTGAAGTACCTCGGGGTCAAGCGGTTCGAGAATCTTCGATTCTCGTCATCACTCTTGTGCGATTTCCGTCCGACCCCTCACACTCGCCTTGAACAGCCTGTAGATCCGCTCACGGCGCTGAAATGCATTCAGAGCTCCCCCTCCGATCTCGGGATGCTCGGCTTCTCTCAGCGAACCGAGCGGATCGCGGCAAGAGCGGTGGCCGCCACGACGAGTATCACCTTGATTTCCACCCCGAGGTCGTCCTC
>JAQCMZ010000246.1 GCA_028274825.1 Haloferacaceae archaeon | reverse complement strand
TTTTGGGAGTGAGGCGATCGTAATGTCTGCCGAAGTTTTCTGCAGTGATCACAGTTGGGAGTGTCGGGTACGTCCTTACGGTGACACTCTGTATGTCGAGTCGAAGCAGTGTAATCGGTGTGGTTCCCCATTCCACGGCACGAACACTCGGTATCTTCTGCGGGCGGTGGAAGGTGAGTGTCTCAAGGCTTCCCCTCGAGTCACTTCACCCGGCAGTCGTCGTCTCTATCGTCACTGTGTTTCGCACAGCCGGGAGGAGACATTCTCGCTACCAGTGAGACAGGTTTTGCATTCATCGACTCAAAACAACTCTCTGGAATAACTCAGACTGTATCACCACGGAACTCCCTGCCAGTGGTCGACGATTAGCTGCTGAATCAGAAACGCGTATTAGCTTCTATAGCCGGAGTGGAGTCATGCAGTTGGTTTCTGTCGCCGCAGTTGGAGACAATCTCGCAATCGGGGCCGAAGGAGGGCTTCCGTGGGAGAGTATCCCGGAGGACAAACACCAGTACCGTCGCCGAGTCGCTGGAGCACCCGTCCTGTTGGGCCGCCGGACGTATGAGTCAATGCAGGGAGATCTTCCGGGTCAGACACAGATAGTGTTGAGTCGATCTCACAGAGACTACGATAGTGAGTCGACGTATCACGCTGGTGGCGTCGAATCAGCTATTGAGGTAGCTGCCACCCTCGAGGGAGAAACAGTGTACGTGCTGGGTGGCGCCGGCATATACGCGCTGTTCCAGCCACATCTCGACCGGATGATTCTCAGCCGCGTTCCCGGATCATACCGAGGAGACGTGTACTACCCTGACTGGGAGTCTAGTGAGTGGATGCGGGTAGACCAGCAGTCTTATCAGGACTTTGTCGTAGAAATATGGGAGCGACAGTTCACCTATCGTGACGCGGGTTGAATTCACTAGCTGCCAGGCGAGACGACCGACGAGAACGACTCTGACGATACGGTCTCGACGAGTAGACAACCATCCACGAGGACGAGCCTACCGGGGCAGAAATCGAAGCCGCTATCTAGTATCTAGACGACAGAGCGGAGTCAGCCGCCAGCCGAGACTGCTCGGAGCGCCGATCAGAGCGGGCTCACAGGGCTGTCGGTCAGATGGCGATTAACTTAGCCGTGACACCGTGGGAGGCCAGCGAGTATCCGAACCGCCACCTTACCCGCTCAACGCCCGTGTTCCCGAGAGTATTTATGTCAGCGTCCAGGATTTCGACATACCTGAACTATGCGCTGTCCTCGAAGAGGACTGGAACTCGGCCGATCCAATCGCGGTGACTCTGGATGGCCCGCTCATCACAATATGAGACGGTCCTTTTCGCCGGTCACCGCTCTGGGGTGCTCTCAGCGAGCATCGGGACCGCAGTGACGGATCTAAACTATGGAAATCGAAATTGCAACTATTGGCGGATACGAGGCAGTCGGTCGCCAGATGACCGCCGTCCGTGCCGGTGACGATATCGTCGTCTTCGACATGGGCCTCAATCTTTCACAAGTACTGATCCACGATGATGTCCGGACCGAACGGATGCATTCGCTGGACCTGATCGATATGGGTGCAATCCCGGATGATCGGGTGATGAACGATCTGCAAGGCGATGTTCAAGCAATCGTCCCGACACACGGTCACCTCGACCATATTGGGGCGATTTCGAAACTCGCGCACCGATACGACGCACCTATCGTCTCGACGCCGTTCACTCGAGAACTGGTCATGGAGGAGATCCAAGACGAGCAGAAATTCGACGTGAATAACGACCTCATCGAGATGAACGCCGGTGAGACGATGGCTATCGGCGAGCGATGTGAGTTGGAATTCGTCAACGTCACTCACTCGATTATCGATGCGATCAATCCAGTGTTGCACACGCCAGAAGGGGCAGTCGTCTACGGGCTCGATAAGCGGATGGACCACACGCCCGTCATTGGTGATCCCATCGATATGAAGCGCTTCCGTGAGATTGGTCGCGAAGGTGACGGTGTGCTCGCGTACATCGAAGACTGCACCAACGCGAACAAGAAGGGTAGAACACCCTCAGAGTCGGTCGCGCGGAGCGAACTCAAGGATGTCATGCTGAGTCTCGAAGACTACGACGGTGGAATTGTGGCAACGACATTCGCGAGCCACATTGCCCGAGTGAAGAGTCTCGTCGAGTTCGCCAACGATATCGGTCGAGAACCGGTGTTACTCGGTCGGTCAATGGAACAATACTCCGGAACCGCCGATCGGATCGGGGCCGTCTCATTCCCTGACAGTCTCGGTATGCACGGTCACCGGCAGTCGATTGAGCGAACATTCAAGCGGATCATGAACGACGGCAAAGAAAATTACTTCCCGATCGTCACCGGCCACCAGGGCGAGCCACGAGCGATGTTGTCCCGTATGGGCCGCGGCGAGACGCCGTACGACATCGAAGAAGGTGATAAAGTGATTTTCTCTGCGCGAGTGATCCCCGAACCGACCAACGAAGGGCAACGATACCAGTCAGAGCGGCTT
>JAQCMZ010000076.1 GCA_028274825.1 Haloferacaceae archaeon | reverse complement strand
GTCTTTGGACGACCGCGTGATCGCGCACCCTCCGAGTCAGTCGTCTTGCGTTGCGGCCCGCGAGCGGAGCGAGCGAGGGGGTTCAAATCCCTCCGACCCCATACACTCCTTTCAGTCGCATTAAACGCACCGCACAGCGCCGCTACCGCCACGTCTCAAATCGCCCGGGAGATGTTCCGACCGGATTCGAATCTAACCCGTTTCCTTTCCTGCTCTTATGATCGGTTAGATTTGAGAGTCGGCAGTAGTAAGTTATCGACGCAATTCCGCTAATGTCTGGCCGCACGCCGAGCAGGCCGTTCCCGCATCGTTCAGCGTACACACACCGATACAAGGACTCTCACTCGCTTCGTTCGGTCTCGGAACGACTGTCGGGTGTTTTAGATACACTGTATGGTGCTCCGTTGCTGTTCGGAACGGGGAAGCACGCTGAGTCACGAGTGCTCACCGGATCTTCTATGCTATGATTGGGATCGTCCCATATCAACGCTATCCTTCTGACGCGCGACAGGCCGGTTACGACACCATTTGGAGCGCCGTCCCGACCCTCGGTGTCGATCGACACCCAGCCAGCGGCGGTTGCGACGGGATCCGACAGGGATGCTCCCGTCAAGTGTGGCTGGGTACTCAGGGTCGTCACCAACTCGAATGTTGCCTTTCGGTTTGTAACAAGTATCCCTCTCCCTGCGCGCAGAAACGCACCAACGCGGGTGATCGGCGGCAGACGACCGGCAGGTTGGTCTCGGTTGGGCAGCGATCGGGGAGTCTGACCTGACGGGTGAGCACACCGAACCGGACCCGAAGGAAGGGCCATCGCCGGCCGGGGGGCGAACGCCGTGAATCGGCATCAGATGTCGATCCACTCAGCGCGGTCGTCGCTGCGCTCGATCGCATCGAGCACCCGCTGGACCGAGAGCCCATCGGCGAAGTTCGGCCGGTGTCTGTCGCCGTCGCGGATCGCCGTGAGGAACTCGTAGTTCTCGTGGATGAAGGTCTGTTCCCACCCGAGAACGTGGCCGGGTGGCCACCACCGGTCGATATAGGGGTCGTCTTCATCAGTGATCAGTACCGTCTCGAATCCTCGATTATCGTCCCGAAGGAGTTCGAGTTCGTTGAATCGCTCGAGGTCGAACCGGAGGCTCCCCTCGGATCCGTTTACCTCGATGGTGTTCGCGTTTTTCCGTCCGTTCGCGAATCGGGACGCCTCGAACAGCCCCATCGCACCGCTCTCGAACGTCGCCTGTGCGGAGTACGCGTCGTCGACCGTCACCGCACGGGTTTCGGGCTGTTCGCCGCCCTCGCCGCCGGTCTCTGGAACGGGGCGCTCGTCGACGAAGGTCTGGAGATGGCCGCTCACGCGGGTGATCTCCTCGCCCAGGAGATACTGTGCTAAGTCGATGGAGTGCGCACCGAGATCACCGAGCGATCCCGAGCCTGCGACCTCCGCCGAGTTTCGCCAACTCCACGGGGCCTCCGGATCCACCAGCCAGTCCTGCAGGTAGTGTGCCCGGACGTGATGGATGTCGCCCAGTTCACCGTCTGCGATCAGTTTGCGTGCGTACCGAAGCGCGGGCACGAACCGGTAGTTGAACGCGACGCCAGCGACAGCCTCGCTCTCGTCGGCTGCGGCGGCCATCTCTTCTGCAGCCGACAGCGTGTGTGCGAGCGGCTTCTCACAGAAGACGTGGACGCCCTCGTTCAGCGCCCTTATCGACGGCTCGGGATGGAGGTTGTTGGGGCCCAGATTGTGAAGTACCTCGGGGACAAGCCCCGAGGCTTCACCGTTTTGTCTGTGCCGTCCAGAAACGGACGGACAGACGCAAGTGAATTTAATTCCCCCCGACCTTCTTCTCTCGAAGTCGGCTGGAATTAACACCCGAACACTCGGTGCGTCCGTGAGGGTCGGCGGCTCCACCCCGCCCGACAACTCCCGTCGCACCACGCCAACGGCGTGGGTTTTGAGAGGAGTCGCATTTCCATCAGCCAAACGACCACTTCATATTGAGGTCTTCAATATCCTTCGCGGTCGGTATCCACCCA
>JAQCMZ010000071.1 GCA_028274825.1 Haloferacaceae archaeon | reverse complement strand
CGTGATCTCTCGAACGAGTTTTTCGCCGTTCTCGAATTTCGATTCGACGCGAGCCTGACCATCCTCATCGTCGTACACTCGCTCACCAGGCTCAATGTCAGTCAGTTGTTTGAGTCCACCTCCACTGGCCACCATCGAGTTCGGCGGTACACAGTTCGGCATGAACGACAGTTGCTCCATCGCGTCAGTGAACTCCGAGGCCTTCTGTTCGACGTGGCCTTTGACCTCGTCGGGAAGTTCCGACACGATCGTCTCGTAAGCGAATTTGTTGACGTTACGCTCCGTCAGCGCCGTCTCGACATCATCGTCGACAGTCGTGCCAGCGCCGAAGACCTCGGCGGCTAGTTCGTCTCGGCGCGGGTGGTCTGGTTTGAGTTGCGCGGGCGTGACCGTCACGTCGACATCTTGATTACGCGATTCAAACACCGCCTCTGCGAGCGCGATATTCTTCCCGACACGGGCAAATAGCTCGTCTTGATCCTCTGCCAGATTCCCGTCGGAGTCTTTCCGAAGATATCGCGCGGGCAAGACATTACTGTAAGCGTTCGAGGTAAGCCGCTCTTCCATCGTGTCGCCCTCGGTGCGTTTGATCGGCAGTTCGAATTCGTCCGCTGAAGAGTTCGAGCCGCTCATGTGTGTGAAACTTCCCCCTCTCTGTCTCGTGTGTTGACCATTGTTGTGACGTGTTTCTCGGCATGTGGGCTTGTGTCCTCTATATTCCCAGCCCACGTGGGTGATACTCTATTGATTCGCGTAGTAGTATCCGCTGGTCACGGGGTTTCTGTCCCGATTGCTAACAACCAATTTTGAGAATGGCATTGGTATAAGACTGCGCAGACCAGGGTGGAAGTGAAGCTGTAGATATGTAACTGCCAGACAGCACTGAGGTATTCACTGGAACGAAAGGGGGGATTTGGGGTGAGAGTGACGCTGATTGGGGCCACTGACCAGCAGTTCGAAACGGTTCAAGAGGTGCACTCTCCAGTCGCTGTCGATTCTGTTCTTTCGGGGTGCTGATAGGTATCTGCGGGAATATTTCTGTCGAGCGACATGGTGGATCATTGTGTCGGGAATCGTGGAGTATCTCGCTTCGCCGCCAGCCAAACAGAAGCCGGCAACAACCGTGGAATGTGGACACGTCTGGAGGCTCTCGAGCGTGGAGTGTCGGTATCAACACTGGGAGAGTCGGCAGTCGGGTTCGCCACGAGAGATAGTGGCTCGTGATCTTAGATCGATCTCGGGCGGACACTGGCCAGATGACAGTAATTGGAGATGGGGCAATCACGATATGCGAATCTGCGTGGACTGAATGTGACATGCCAGTTTGCACCATCCGGCCGGAGTGGCGACAATCGAACTGCCAGCAGCTGGTGAGTAGAGTCAGGAAGGAACCGTCGATTCAGACCCCGAAACCAATTCTTATTTCCCCCGGGGCAGGATTCACGGGCGATGTTGGTGACCCTTGAGGGGTTGGACGGGAGTGGAAAAACGACCGTGCGGGAGGCACTGCGAAATCGGTTTCCGGACGCTACATACACCAGAGAGCCGACCGAGACCTGGTACGGTGAGGCAGTCAGACGCTCGATCGGGGCTGATGACGCGGATCCGCTCGCAGAGTTGTTCTTATACACGGCCGATCACGCGGCCCATCTCACAGAGACGATTCGACCGGCGCTAAATCGCGGTGAGTTAGTGATTTCTGACCGCTATTCAGATTCCCGGTACGCCTATCAGGGCGTGACTCTCGCCGGCGAGGTCACGCGACCTATCGAATACATCAGGGGAATCCACGAGGCATTCACCCGACCGCCGGATCTCACACTGTATCTCGATCTCGACCCGAACACTGCCGCGGATCGAGCGGGAGCGACGAACAAGTTCGAACGAGTCGACTACCTTGCCAAGGTGCAGGACAACTACGAACGACTCATCGATGCGGAACCTGGCCGATTCACCCGGATCGATGCCACCCAGTCACCCGAAGAAGTTATCGCGCGCGCAGAGACGGCAATCGAGCAGCATCTTGAAACCTGACAGAAATCACGGCGATTACGGCCGGACGTGAGTCGAGAGTGTTCTAACGCTCCATACGACGGAAACTCGCAATTCGAGTATTTCGCGGCCACATATAATCGAGTCTCAGACTCGAGAATCCGGCAGCGTCTCCCGAAGTATCAGCCCCTGCCGGGCGAGTGAGACACACTCACAGAGTATCGATCAGGAGCGCAACCAGACCCGACAGCGGGACGGACCCCGGGTCGACACTCCGGGAATCACTGCGTGTCCGGGAGTTCGTACTCTTCAGGCGGGGGTACGTAGAGGACATCGACGGTCACGCCGACAGCAATCGGGACGCCGATCATCACGGCAAAGACCATCGCTGGGCTGCCCAAATCGACTCCAATCTCGAGAGGACCGGTGAAAAATAGCGTCGAAGCCAAGAGAACGACGGGGAGAATCATCATTGTATAGATAATCCAACTCCATTGAGTTTTCAATCGAAGACGAAAGAATCGGACGGCTACCGCAGAGATAAGTGAGTGGGTTGCAAGAACGGCGAGCAGCAGTATTAGACCGACGACTGAAACCATATCAGGTGTACACATCCATGCTTCTTTGACGTACCGGATCCTCACGCACCTTGCGAAACGCTCGTTTTCGGGCGGCAAGCGCCCGCCCGCTTCCCGATTTTCGAGCCGATCACAGAACCCGGGGCAAAAACCCACAGGTGAAATGAAGCCGACACGAGCCGACTCACCCACCGTGTCACGTTCGGACGGAATCCACGCTCTGTTACTCTTTGATAGGTGACGAGGGATGAGACAGGCGACACGCTGGGGCGGAGCGGGGACCACGCTCACGACGGCAGCGAGTGCGTCTCATGGCTCTCACACCGTCCCACCCCGACCAGCAGCTGCCAACGCAGCCACAGACTCTGCCTGACTGCAACAGAGACGGGAGTAGAGCCGATTCGATGGTGCGGCCGTTCACTGCACTGGCTGCCCGGTCAATGAGTGTCACTCCAGGCTGGGCACAACAGTGAGCGGCAACGCACGTCTGCAACATCTCTCAAGAGGCCGACGCTCCGTCGGCGAACCCGGACGGTGACAGTTGGCGGACTCGGCCAGGGAGTCCGCACAGCCGACACCCACGGCTCAGTGAAAGAAGGTCAATCGGATGTAACTGCATCATATAGCGAATCTCTGATAGAAGCTCGATAGATGAACTCGTCCGAGAGAAACCCGTACGTGTTATTTTAGCTACTTAGCCGAAAGAGACTCCCATCATATTTCATACCTGCGCGTGGTCGAGCGCAGGCTCGCGGAGGCCAGTCACTCCCAGTCATTCGGCGACGGAGTGGGCCATCGCGTACTGCATCACGCTCACGGCGGTGCGAGCGTCGGTGATGTCTCCGTCGAGTATCCCAGCAAGGAGGTCATCGAACTCGGTCGTGGCCACCTGGATATCTTCGTTGTGATCGAGATTCTGTGAGGCGGCCGGCTCACAGTCGGTGGCGACGAAGTGATGATGAACAGAATTAGTGACGCCGTTGCTAGGTTCGACTGTCGTCAGGTGCTCGAAGGATCCGGCCACGTACCCGGTTTCCTCGCGCAGTTCCCGCGCTGCCGTCGCCTCCACGTCGCCATCGGTATCTGTCTCGATTGTGCCGGCCGGGAGGCCACGATTGACGTGGTCGACCGCCTGCCGCCACTCATCGATCACGACGACATGACCCTGGGGAGTGAACGGAAGAATCACTACCGCTCCTGGTTTGTCGACGTAGTGGTACTCCCCATCACTCCCGTCGGGAAACTGCACACTGTCGAGCCGGATATCGAACCCTGGACAGGAATAGTCGATCTCGGTGTCGACGGTTTCCCATTCCAGGTCCTCTGTGTCCATATGCGAGATACCCCGTCAAAGCTAAAGGGAGTATCGACGGTCGACGCCCGCACAAGTGTTTTCCACGCGGTTGGGCTATCAAGATCATGTCTATCGCCCGAGAGGGGATTGGGACCCGTGCCACCCTCCGCGCGCTTGGATCACAGATCCACCCAGTATTCATGCTTCCGCCGTTCGCTGCGTCGTGGTTTGGCGCAGTGGTAGCCGGAGAGATTACAATCGTGAGCGGGGCCGTCCACGCGATGGCGATTTGTCTTGCAGTGTACGTCGCGCACGTCAAAGACGGATACGTGGATTTCTACCGACGCGGGGAAGATGACGACCACCCGCTAACCCGTCGCGGGTGCAAGTTTGCGCTCGGAGCGGCCACAATCGGGTTTACCCTGTGTGTCGCCGTGTTGGGCGTCCGTGTGGGGCCAGGGGCTGCACTACTCACGCTTCCCACCTGGCTTCTGGGGTATCTCCACGCACCGCAGTTCGACACGAATCCCGTTACCGTGACGCTCGGATACCCAACGGGTATCGCGCTAGCTATCGTCGGGGGGTTTTACATGCAGGCGGGAGCCGTCGAAGCCGTCGCAGGTGGGTACGGGCTTGTGTTTTTCCTCGCTCTCGCGGGTGTGAAGATTATCGACGACGAACAGGATTACGCGTATGATCGATCAATCGACAAGCAGACTGTGGCGGTTCTGTTGGGTCGCTACCGGGCGCGATTGGTAGCTGCGGGGCTACTGACGCTTGGCTGTCTGGGTGTCCTCTGGGGGAGTGTGACCGGGCTCTTCCCTCCGTCGGCGCCCGTGGCAGCGTTAGTGTTTGCCAGTGTGGCACTCGTCGCACGACGCGCACCATCCCGGCTCGCGACGATGCTGCTCGTGCGTGGATCGTATCTGTTTCTCGCGCTGCTGGTGGTCGCCGCGTGGTATCGCCCACTCGCCTCGGTTGCGATGCCGGCGATCACGGTTCTCGGGCCGTACACGTATCTGGCCACAGAGGCGGTGTTCGGCTCCGCCGCGATCGGACTGCTCGTGTATGCAGACGCGATTCGAAGCGCTGGCCGCACGATCGTCGCCCTGTACCCGGTCGCGTACGTCTGGGACTGGTACACACTGGAGTTGGGCGTGTTCCAGATCCCGATGCGGACTGGCTACGAGCTGTTCGACATCCCAATCGAAGAGCATCTGTTTATGATCGTAGTGCCAGGGCTGGTGATCGGACTCCACGAGAGTATGAAACAGATCGAATCTCAGTCTCAACCCGCCTCGAATGCAATTGATTCGCCTCGACAGAACGAGGCGTGAGCGGAGCCTTTCCCCCGAGTAGTGCGGCTGGCCGCGACTCTCACAGCGAGGGATTTCTGACGCCGGCACAAGAGGCGACACAACTCAGCTAATCCGGTTACTCTGCCGGCCACTCGGGGAGGGACTCCTCGAGTTGGCGATGAGTCGTTTCGATAGACCCGGAATTATCGATTATGATACAGTCGTCGCTGACGGAATCGAACGACTCGCGGAACAACCGATGGATCTCGAAGTCGGCATCACTGGCATCGTCGGTTCTGGTTTCGATCCGCTCGCGAACCACACTCTCGGGGCACTCGACTTTTAGCATCCGAACGGTCGCCTGTCGAGTGACCCCCACCTCCCGGGCTTGGTCGCGGTGGTTCTCTCGGTGAAAGGTTCCGTCCAACACTGTTGGTGACTCCGAATCAAGACTCTGACGGGCACGGTCGAAGAGAGTGCTGTAGACGGCTCGTTCCTCTTGATCGGTGTAGTCAGGATCAGGAAATAGCTCTTTCCGGACAACATCGGTGCGAAGTAGATTGGCGGTGATGCGCTCGGCGGCCGTCTCAGCAACTGTCGTCTTCCCCGACCCGGGAAGCCCGCAAACGACGATCAGTGTGAGACCACAGCTACCGGTCGTCTCCTTGTCGTTGTCACCCGGCTCATGGCCAGACATTCAGAAAAACTCCCGTTTCCTTCCGGTCTCTCTTGAGATACTATCCCGAATCATCTTCATTCGTGTCGAACAGGAGTATTCATTTGAAACACTCGGTGCCGGTCACAGTGGGCGTTCGATCACGCCAGAGCACAGCCACAGTCGTGGCGAGACAGCGACACACAGCTAAGACGAGTACAGCGTGTCGTCGCCCGTTCACGCACGTTCAGATCACAGGCCAAAGATCAAATTGGCACCCGTGTGCGGGTATCGAATTAGCGACTCTCCATGGGGACGAACACGGAGTATTCTGCGTCGACCTACTCTGGAACGAGTCGGCCGTGATAGAACAGATGGGCTCCAGTCGCTACCATACCGACACCGACCGACCGAACCCGGCGTATCGCCCCATCGCGCGGGGTGAACTGGATGTCCAAAACCACGTCGTACCCGATTTTGGCAGTCCGGAGCAGAACCTGCGGAAGCAGAAGGTGAACCACCCCGGCGACAATCATCACCACACCCACGGGCCGAGCAAACTCACCAAGCAGTGTCGGGACAGTGTCCTCAGAGTCGGCTCCGTCCATACCGTGAACAGAGCCATGCGGAGTATCAAATTATGGGTTCGGTAGGCCGTAGACCGGTCATTGTTCGCTCCCGATACTCGCTGTCGGGCGGCGATGTGTTCAGACACGAGTGTCTCAAATCGGTGACGACAGTTGAACCACAGACGAACACCATCGGTTATCAGCGTGGACACAAACGGACGAGACTTTTCGATGAGTGGTTCTCGTTCGTTCAGAATAGCGCTTATCACTCTCACGATGACTGGTGAACGACTCAAGACCCGCACGAAGCCGGACGGAGCGGTTCATGTGGTGGTTATCAACCGTGAAAATTTGATGATAGGTTCTTTGCCTGTCACTCACTAATCAGTAATTACCGCAATCGAAAAAATGAGCCTGTGGGGTTGTTCCCCCGGTCGCAGTCAGCACCTGTGTGGTCTTAGGAACCACCTTCGTGTCAACCTGTGATAATAATAATTGTTTCGATTGCGAGCTACAACAATGATAGACGCAATCAAGTCCCGACTCAACGGGGTTGACAGAGGCGTATCACCGGTCATCGGAGTAATCCTGATGGTCGCGATTACTGTCACTATGGCGGCAGTTATCGGCTCGTTTGTTCTCGGACTGGGTGGTGAGGTGAGCGACACGGCACCACAAGCGCAACTGGAGGTCGAAGATGTCGCGTTCAACTCGTCAATCATGACAGCGACGATACGTCATGCGGGTGGTGATAGTTTTGAACTCCAGAATACCGATATTATCGTTGAGGAGGGCGGGCAAATAAATCGATTTGAGGCAGAAGATAGCAAAGATCAGGACAGTTTGGTAGAAACCGCGGACACATTTGAAGTCAGTGTTGACAGCACTCCTGACGGTGGATCAGACTCTGTCACAATCAACAGCAATCCGGTCTGGGAGCAAACTAATTTGGATACTGATGATGATAATATCGAATCTCTCGAGTCTAATACAGGAGGTAATACTGGAGACAGAGTGACTATTACGGTTGTTGATGACGGTAGCGGTGAAATATTCTTCGAGCAGACGTTCGAAATCTGAGTGATAATACACATCTGCACATTATAGAGATGAGGCGAGAAAATCCACGACTTTCGTCGTGGGATGAATCGCCGGGCGGTTCTCACACACTGTCATCGAACAGTTTGAGTGCCCACACAACAAATTTGTATGTGTCATTGCGATGGTCTCCCACCGTGATTGACTGTCCGAAAACTGGCAGTTGAGTTGGTGTTTGCCTCATCACAAAGGAAGCCCTCGGACACTCCAAGCGACGTTACATACTCAGGGAACTCCGAGTCCGTCACACGAGACGAGTAACGGGGGCGTGGCACTCCCATCGGCGTGTCGGGTCGGAAACAGAAGCTCCCAAACCAGCCCACCGGGCGTGAGAAGCCCACGAGATGTCGTGGGTGGATGTCACGATAACTGCAGCACTAATGATTCCAGACTGGTTTGGCGAGCGGGGAGTGAGCAAGATCACAGGTGACCAGTTGTTCGAAGATGCTGAACTCTATGAAGACCAACTGGCAGACTTGTGGGAATATCTGAAGCGGTTCCAGGATCTAATTCACATCGACGGCTGACAGTTGGCAGTGTTCGACAGGTTCACTCCAAACTCAGCGTTAACATGTTGAGATACGGAGTCGACACGAGTCACGGGATGTCACCAGATTGGCTGGCGGTTCACGCAATGAAGATTGAACCAGAAGACCAAACGCGAGAATCTCGTGATTGCCTGTCGATCAACTCCTGCAAATTACGGAGTCGTCCACGGCAACGCTTCTAGTCTGTTCTACAAGGACAGAAAGTGATATGTTAGTCGTTACGCTCGAGGATACGGGTCTCCGAGCGACGAAAGATGATATCCACGGAGCGGATGAACTCAACATCGATTACCGGATTTCAGCCGACTCGATTTGCGACGGGTCAGAGTGTGCCAACGTTGGTTTTGTTAGTGTCTCCGAACACATACCAGTGTGGCCAGTACTGTATGGGGGTGCTTCCGGGAGGTGTTTGCTCGCATTCAGAATGACTAGCAATCGCCAGTTGCTCCGTGGGACAGGGATTGATACCGCGTGACGAGTGACGATGCTGGTCCTCGATCCGGTTATCAGGTGGCACTGGACAATCTGGACACAAACACGGTTTCGGTACCCGGTAACTCCTGTTGCTCCCGGACACGAATCTCGGTCTCACTCAGCCTTCACCCACCATCCGATCCTCGCCTTCCCACTCTTTGGCGCGGAGTTCGTACTTTTGCACTTTGCCGGTCGCAGTCGTCGGCAGTGTGTCGACGAACTCGACAGATCTGACAGTTTTGTAGGTTGCAAGTTGCTCGCGAGTGAACGTCATCAGACTGTCTTTCAATCCACTGGAGTCGGTGACGCCCTCGTTAGGGACAACAAACGCCTTTGGAGTCTCACCCCACTCGTCGCTCGGCGCGGGGATAACGGCCACATCTGAGACAGCGTCATGTTCGAACAGTGTGTCCTCCAGTTCAATCGAAGAGATGTTTTCACCGCCGGAGATAATGATATCCTTTTTGCGATCCTGAATAGCGATCAGCCCGTTCTCGTCGACGGTGGCGAGATCGCCAGTGTGATAGTAGCCGTCCAACCGCTCGGAAAAGGCCGTCTCGGTCGCCTCCGGCTTGTTCCAGTAGCCTTCCATCACCTGATTACCACTCACGACCACCTCACCAATCGACACGCCGTCCTGTGTCACGTCGCCGCCTTTCTCGTCGACAACGCGCACGTCTGTGCCGAGATAGCCCAGTCCCTGTCGTTTCTTGACGGCGAAGCGATCGGAGTCATCGTCGTCGAAGTGCCGGCGTGCATCCGAAGTCGTGATCAGTGGCCCAGTCTCGGTTGCGCCATACACGTGTTTGAGATACCAGTCAAACTCCTCCTCGACGTGGCGAATCGTCGCCTCTGGGGGTGCACTGCCAGCAGTCGCGACTCGGACGTCATTTGCCCCGGTCGTCTGGGGGGAGTGTTCCTCATCATGATCGATGAGCATATTCAGCACTGTCGGCGCACAACAGAGATACGAGACATCCTCCGTGACGACGGTATCGAAAATCGACCCGACATCGACCCCGCGGGTGCAGACGTGGGTCGCGCCCATCCCGGTGATGGCGTAGATATGGCCCCACCCGTTGACGTGGAACATCGGGAGTGTCCACATGTAGACATCGTCATCAGTGATATCCTGGTGGATCGAAATCAGGTACGCGTGCAGTGTCTCTGTCCGGTGGGTTCGCATGACCCCCTTCGGGTCGCCGGTCGTCCCCGAGGTGTAATTGATCGTGATTACCTCGTCTTCGCTCATCTCCGGTCGCTCAGCGTCGGAATTCGCTTCCTCAAGAACCGTCTCAAAGGCCTCCCAGTCACCGTCGACGGCTGCCGCGTCGTTCGTGATGAACGTCTCCGTCGGGACCTCCTCGCGGATCGATTCGATCCGGTCTGCGTACTCGTGATCAGCGTAGATGGCGTCGACACCCGCGTCGTTGAGAATATACGCGAAGTCAGCCGGTGTCAGCCGATAGTTCAGCGGCGTGTGGACACCGCCAATTGACATCGTCCCGTAAGCGGCCTCGAGGTGGTAGTGTGTGTTCGGGTCGAGAACCGCCACACGGTCGCCCTTCTCGATGCCACGGTCCTGAAGCGCGGCAGCGAATCTGTCGGCGCGGTCACCGAGTTGTTCGTAGCTGAACCGTTCACCCGTCGTCGCAACGACGGCTTCTTCGTCGGCGTAATGCTTCCGGGCACGGTCGAGAAAATCAGTCGCGAGCAACGGCTTGTGCATGTGTACCTAACCAATGCACTATCACGAAAATACATAAATGATACAGCTACTCATATTGTTTTCAACTGATATTTTAACCGGCAGACTGGACTCAGGCGTTCACGCGTCAGCGCTCTCCTATTTCTCGTTTCCGATGAGCTTGTGTGTCACTACTTACTCGGTCGTGTCGACCGTGTCACAAGGACGCGACACCGGTCGTGAGTGAGTCACTACCGTCACAGATCACTCGATTGAGACTCAAAGTCTGCTTTTGGATTCTCGCTGGCAATTACTCGATGGAGTGGCACATCCAGAATCTCCACCGCTCGAGCCTCTTTTGCTGTCACACCGAAAGCCACGTCACCGGTGACTCGCATCCCATTCTTCGAATATCCCGTATTCTGACATTGTGGTCATTCCGGCGACAGCGGCTCGAAGACTGATCCCGATGAGTGGGATATCAGCGACGGTGACGATCACGTCCGCCTGAATGATCGCCCCATCCCGCAAGAGGACGTCGATCAGCTCGACAATCGCGTGTCTGTCATTTTTCGTTGGTTGCATACGACGAGATCACCCTAGCTCGGGCGCGAATGTGTACGGTGGCCATGGACCAGTGAATTTGATATTTACACCGTCATGTTCGACTAACTCGTCTAATCGACCACCGAGGTCGGCTTCGCCTGTCTGATTCGCGAGTACCGCCACACGTGCAATCTGTTCACCGTCCGTCGAGTCGGGCACCTCGGCCAGTGGTGAACTCGAGTCTTGTTCCTGTAATTCGTGTGCCGTCGGCTCAACCGTCTGCTTGAGTTCGGCTGTGAGTTCCTCACGACGGTCACTTTTCAGCTCACGTAGCCGATTGTCGTACTGTTTTTCTAGGAGGAACGATTTCCCAGCATCTGCGTCTTGTCGACGCTGGTGTAACTCCGATAGCCGGTCGTCTTGCGTCTCGACTCTGGTTTCGAAGGGCGTCGGATCCCAGAGCAGACTGATACGATACTCTCGCGTGCCGGCAAACAACTGCAACTGACTGGAGACACGGTCGTACTGAGTCTGTATCCACTCAGTGACACTCACGTCACCCCCGTCGAAAATTGTGTTGAACCGCATCGGGAGTGGAGTCCCGAAGGCATCACCCGCCGCGTCGACGACTTGCTGATGTCTAAGGACGTGCTGTTTGATCAGCTCCGGCTCAGGGACATCTGTGCCGTAAGTCCGTTGACAGTCGTGGACGACGGCCGCCACCTCACGCTCTTGGATGACGTACACGGGATTTTTGTCGACACCGTGTACTGTGATTTCGGGGGCCTCCACGGCTGTGGGATCGACCAGACAGTACAGATATCGGCCGTCGGTGATTGCTTGCTGATCGGTCGATTCTGTAGTCTGTCTAACTGGAGCTTCTGCTGAATTGTCACTCATCAGTCGTCTCTCCAGAGCGTGTCCGGGGGTTACTCATCGATGGCGAATCAGGCGCAGAGAATTGCTCGACCATATCACGCACCAGCGTATCGAGATTCCCTTTGAACTCGGAGACTTCCTCGTCGATCTCTTCTCGGTCTTTCATCCGCTCAAGTTCCTCCTCGAGAGCCTGTAGCTGCTGTCCAAGGCGTTCGATCTCGGTGTCTGAGAGATTCCCAGACTCCATCCGCCGGACCGCCTCCTGTTCGAGCGCCTCAACCAGTAACTCAACGACAGTCACGACGAGAGCGGTAAGTCCGCCCTGCAAGTCTTCGTCATTCTCGTCGAGTGTGAGTTCCATGATTATTCGTTCCCGGTCGTGGTCTCTGTCGACCCAGAGGGTGAGTCTGGGGTTGTTTCCTGCTCGGGAGCTGTATCGGGTGCAGGTTGATTGTTCGAGTGTATATCCAGATTTTCAGAGTCCGTGGCTGAGACACCGGCAACCCTCTCGACACGGTCCATATCTGTCCCGCCAGGAAACTCGAGTCCGTACTTTGCGGCAGTTTCGAACGATGCGACAGCGGCTCGCAACTCGATTCCCAACAACTCGGTGCTGCCGACACTGACTGCTATGTCGGCGTTAACGACGACACCCTTGTCGAGCAGCATCTCGAGTGTCTCAGCGAGATCTCCCTGCGAGCGTGTCGGTTTGGGGTCACTCATTGGTCGACTCCACTCGGTCGGCTGGCTCATCTGCTGTTGCGTCTGGGGCCTCGAAGTCAGTCGTTCGCCGATGCAGCCGAAGACCATACAGCCGTTCGCGTGCCGACACTGTCGAGTACTTCGGCGTCGGCGGGACAGTCGAGTGAGAGTGCTGGGCTGCGTTTTGTGCGTTCGACCGCTGTGGTGGAAGCGTCGAGTGTGCCGTCGGGTTCGACTGGCTCTCGTCGCCTTCACTCCGCCGTGAGTCACACAACTGCCGGTTTTTCGCCCGGCGTCGAGCGAGTTTTTTCCGCTGTTGAAGGAGTTTCTGCCGGGCCTGGTCGCGATTGATCTGGGCTTTGAGCTGTGCCTGACGCGCTTTCTGCTTTCGTCGTCGCTGTTGTTTATCTGCCATTGGATTCAGTGGTGAGTGTGTCGTCTGTCGGCGCGAGCCGGACCTCGAGGATCTGATTGTTGTGCGTTAGGTCGGTAATCGCGATATCGCGGGTTTCTAGCGAGACGCGTTCGATACAGACCCCGTCACCCCACAACTCGAGGACGCCCCGCTCGGGGTCGAGTGTCACGTCGACGTCGTCTTCGGGTATCTCCGAGAGATCAGCAACGAGAACACGCTCGGTTTCGCCGGTGTCCCGAACATCGATAATCGGCGCCTCCTCGTCGGCTTCGGGACCACCCGCCGGCCCAGCGTGGGATTGCGAGTCGAGACCGGAGTCGAGACCGATAGATATCTCGTAGCTGTACTCGATCTGGCTGTGTCCACGCTTGAGACGGCCTGACTCACATCTAGACTCAGTCTCACTCGCGTCGATGTCGCCCAGTCGTTCGATAACAGCCCTGAGTTGGCCGAGTATCCCGGTTGCTGTCTCCTGAGAATCGCAAGGCTGGTCGGCAGAGAGACTCGGGTCAGTCATCAGCTTTTCACCTCCATTCGGTCTCGCATCTGCGAGCGGACCAACTCAGCGACTTCTAATTTCGTCTCAAGGGTTTGCTTGCGGGCTTCGTACTCTGGTTTCGGTCGGTCACCAATCTCGTAGAGGAGTTGGTTCTCCTTGATATCATCTCGGATGGACTCCATATCGTACATCTCGCTGAGTGCCATCGTGTGGAGGATGTCTAACACCGAAAAAAACGGCTTCACGAGTACGTCATCCAGAATGAACACGAGTTAGCGACCTCCATGCTGTTGGTCTGCGCCAATGTGGATATCCACGAAGTTGTACGGCGGCCACGGGCCGGTGTACTGGACTGTAAGGTCGTCGTAATCGGCCTGTATCTCGTCGATAGCGGCGTCGAAATCGTCTCGTCGGTCTCGGTTGACGAGATACGATTTGTTCACCAGCAGTCGGTCGCTGAACAGGTCGTTGTCTGTTTCGTTGATACTCGAGTCAGAGAGCCGCTCGAGCACGTCCGCCTGAGCGGAGTCGTCCATTCTTTCGTCTCCACCGGCAGAAATCACCTTCACGCCAAGCTCGATCATCCCATCGATGTCGTTCAGAGTGCTGCGAAGCGCACGCTGTGCCCCTCGAAGAACCCCTTTCAGTGTCCGCCCGCTTTTGAACGCCATCCCGAAGCTCATCGGGACGACTGTCCGACCACCATCGTATTCGAGCACACGCTGGAGGACGTCGTTGTGTGTCTTGACGGCCTCGTCGGTGCGTTCCGGGTCCGTCGTGTCGATATCTGAGACGACAGCCGAAAGCGACTTGTAATCGACTGTGTATATGTGGGTGGCGCCAGAAATCCCGGCCGTGTCTAGTTGGAAATCTTCCTGTTCGACAATACCGTAAGTGTACAGATTGGTGCTCATTCGGATCCTCTCTCGGTGAATGTCGTGTTCGGGGTCAATTCCATCGTGAGTAGTTTCAGCACAATCGAAACTGTCAGCAGCTGGTCTACCTCGGGGGCAACCTGATCGGCGATTATCTCTCGATCGGCGACATCATACACCTTCCGTCTTGCCAATTCACGCATGTTGAGGTACCCACTCTCTGTGAGGTCCGTCAAACAGGGATACACTGTTCCAGGGCTCAGATCTGCGCCGAACAGTCGCTGGAGGTCCTGACAGAGTTCTTTGCCGGACGCCTCTCCCCGAGTCGCGATCAACAACAGAATGATCTCGTCTAGTTGAGCAATCACGTGTTTGTTGTCGATGTGCTGAAGATGCTCGTTGTCGAGCCAGCCATCGAGATTATCCACTGCGTCTTCAGAGAGCCGAGTCTCTGTATATCGGACTGACGCGGCTGTCTCGGCTGTCTCGGCTGTCTCGGAAGAGGAAGCTGTCTCCGAGACAGTGGGTATTTCATTCATCGATTCGGAGGACAGTTCGGTATTCGGGTCTAACTCGTCGCAAAGAGCTTCGAGTAGTTCGGTTGTATTCTGCTGTTTGTTCATAGGTTACACCATTTCCGTCAGTGTGACTTCGGGGATCGGCTGTGACCGGTTGATACCAATGCCGAGAAGCGGGGTTAGTGGGTTTTCGCCGTACAGGACGATCGCACTTCCGGACCGTTCTAATCGAAAGTGCATGTCCGCGACACGGTCGGCTCGCTCTCTGAGTTCAGTCCCTGGCTTGGTGATGATGACAGCCAAGTCGTTGTGAATAGCAATGTAGTTGGCAAGTTCGCCGAGCCGGTCATCGAAGGTCCGGCGTGCAGTGTCCATACTGATCACGTGCAACACCGGCCCGGTGCTTTGCTCTCGTAACTGCTCGATGGCACCGATATACGAGCGATAATCGAGTGCTTCTCCGTCGGCTCGCTGGCCGTATGCCTTGTTCGTCATCGAGTTGTTCGCGTCCGTCTCGGAGTTGGGATCGCCGGTCGTGGATTCGACTTCGATCTCGTCTGTGATCTCTGTCGTGGGATTAGCCTCCGTCACAGTGCCAGCGTACGTCCCGAAAACGTGACAGTGCGTCTCGAATCTGTGCGGGTTCAACACAGCGTTCAGATCATTGTGAAGAAGTCCGGGACTCCCCTCGCGTGGGGGAACAACCGCGACACCCATTTTGTTCGCCAGGAAGTTTCGAATCGTCGGGAGCGTCAACACACTCCATGCGTCTCGGGAAAGGTCAGCTCCCAAATCGAGGTGGACGACGCTCCCACGATTGTACCCGTCTGAGATGATAGGATCGAGATCGCCGACTCCCGTCGAAAATTTCCGTTTCGTATTCGGCCGGGGAGTCCACGTTCCGTCGCCAGTTCCCGAATGGACGGTCGATAATTTGACCGGCCGGATGGCCCGAAACTGGCCTTCAGCGAGCGTAATCGGCTGGAGTCGATTCCCGATACGAACACCACGCAGTTTCTCTAACTTGAGTTGGCGGCGTGTGCGGCCGCGCTCGTCTTCTGAAACCTGCAGCGTGACCACACCGTCGACGATATACTCCAGTGCCGGTGAGGCGACAGATTCTGACACCAGCAGCGTTCGGATACCCTTCTCTCTGGCGAGAGCGACTAACTGCGTCGTGACAGTCTCGATATCTGGGGGGTCATCGTGACGAGCAGCGAGGTACTGATACACCAAATCCCAACTGTCGAACGCGACGGTGAGTTCGGTGTTTGCCTCACTGACTTGCGTGAGCCACTCGAGCAGTGAGTCAAGATCCAGCCGTTGAAGCGGGACATCGACATCGAGTGGGCGTTCGAAGGCGTCCTGTGAGATGTCGAGGATATCTGTCTCGTCAAGTGACGAATGATCCGCGAGATACATGTCGTGAACAGTCTCCTGATCAACGCGTGTCGATACGTAGAGCACGTCACCGTGTTGCTCCAGCAAGTCGAGACCGCTGATCGTGAACAGTGTCTTTCCGGTTCCCGGAGCACCGTTCACTAAGAGTGTATGCCCTCGGTTTCGAAGGAAGAAGCGACTGATCTCGCGAGGGAACAACGCTGAACCTGGAATGTCTGCGTGCGGAGTTGACACGTTTGGGAGGGGGACTGTGTTGATTTGTATCGCGTCTGCCAGTCATTGATACGACTGGTAGAGGGTTGAGGCTACTACTGTCTTAGTATCCCGTTTAATGCCGCGTGTGAGAGAAACGTCGTACATGCATTTGTAGCCACATGGTCATTACAGTAGCTGAAACGAGGTCAACTCATTAGTGGCTGGCGATTGCGCTCACGGTGGCATGCACGGATTCACCCTCAAATCCATTACAGTAGCTGAAACGAGGTCAACTGATTAACCATTAGCAGTCAAACCACCATACGCAGCAATGGCACAACCCGACTCATCAAGTCTGGCAGAAGTTTTGGACCGTGTACTAGATAAAGGAGTTGTCGTCGACGCGTTCGCCCGTATCTCACTGGTTGGGATCGAGATCCTGACCGTCGAGGCACGGGTCGTCGTCGCATCGGTCGACACCTTCCTCCATTACGCCGAAGAGATTGCGAAGATCGAACAAGCCGAACTTACCGCCGGTGCAGAAGCACCAGCGCCGGAAGCGTCACCGGCACCGGAGCCTTAGCTACCGGGTTTCACCTGGCGAGAAGAACACGTATCGTGTCTCCAATTAGAATTTCAATTTTTCCACACACCACAACACAACCCCAATGAGTGTCAAAGACAAAATCGACGAGATGACCGAGGCGAGACGAGAGTTCCTCGAAATGCAACAGGAGTTCGAAAACGCCGCTCAAGAGTTTCACGATGACGTTAGTCTGAAACGCGACGTGAATCAGTTGCACGAGGAAGTCGAGACACTGCGGGCAGAGATGAACACAACTGGCGAGTCGTTCGGCATCTACAGTGATGCGTTTGATGCTGATATCGCTCGTCTCACCGCCGAGGCCGACGAGCAGCGCGAAGCAATCTCAGACGTGATTGCAGTATTTGAGACGTATGCGGACACGTTCGCTACAGATGTCACAGAAAATCAGGATGTAATCGATCTGGTCGATTCGGTCGAGGCGTTTCAGACCGAAATAGCAACGTCAGCCGACACGTTCGATGTGTACAGTAGCGAGTTCGCAGCCGACGTGGCCGACAAGCAAGACATCTCCAGTTTGCTAGCAGCAACTGAGACGCTTCGGTCGGAATTTGCCAGCGTGAACGACGTCTTCAACGAGTACGCAACGTCATTTGAGAGTGAGATCGCCGACAAAACCGACTCAGTTGCCGATCAACGGCAAGCATTCCAAGAGTATCACGAGGAATTTCACGCAGTCAGAGTACAGGCATTTCTCGACGCCGTCGCTGAGTTCCGCGAAGAGATGGATGATCTCGCCGTGGAGTTCGAGACGACCGCTGAAGCCTTCGACACGTTTGCACGCGCATTCACCGGGCAAGACACTGTCGGACAGCCGTCTCCGGTAGAGACACAGGAAGACACCGATGTCGAAGCAGACTCCTCAAGAGAGGTGTCTGAAGTCGAGCAATCCTCGGAGGCAGTCGAGATAGATATCGACTCTGAAACCTCACAGTCTTCCGAGCCCTCTCAGACTTCCCAAACTACCGAGATGTCCGAGACCGTGGATAACGACACTGAGCAAACGGAATCAGCCGAGATTGAACCCGACACTGAGGCTGTCGAGGAGAGCGGGAGCGAGAGTGAGAGCGAGAGCGAGAGTGAGAGTGAGAGCGAGAGCGAGAGTGAGAGTGAGAGCGAGAGTGAGAGCGAATCCAACGATACGACCGTCGAGGTAGAAACGGCAGACGACGTGGTCCAGTGTCTCGTCTGTGACGAATACTATCAGGCGATTACTCAACCCCACCTCCAGACACACGACATGACTATCGATGATTACCGCGAGGAATACGGCGAAGATGTCCCGCTCCGGCCTGATGACACATGACTAAGAATTCACGCGAACGGAAGGTACGAGGCTCACAGATCCGCTCCAGCCGGGAGGGTAAACAGCGAGATCGTCGACGAGATGACAAAGATCTCGACCGACTCGACAAACAACAGACTCGAACCGAGCGGCAAGCCTCCTCAGAGCTCGAAGATCAGTTCATCCCGGACGAGCAGTCGTTCATCGAGACGGAGGCAATCACACAGCTCAAAGGCCGCATTCGTCGCTGGCTCACGGTAGACCGACCTGTTCACCTGATCGGCCCGACCGGGTGTGGAAAAACCGCGATGGCGATGCACCTTGCTCGCGAGCGCGAACGCCCTGTCGTTTGGATCAACGGTGACGCCGAACTGACGACGAGTGACCTCGTCGGTGAGTACGCCGAAAAAGAGCGAATCACGGAGCACGACAAGTACATCCACAACGTAGTCAAGAGTAAAAACATCGTCAGAGACCGGTGGGTGGATAATCCGCTCACTCTTGCCGTCCGAGAAGGGGCGACGCTTGTGTACAACGAGTTCTCTCGAACCAAACCCGTCGCGAACAACGTCTTGTTGTCCGTGTTCGAGGAGGGCGTCCTCGAACTGCCGGGACAGCGCGGTGAGTCGCGGTACGTAGATGTCCACCCCGATTTCCGGGCGGTTCTGACCTCAAATTCCGTGGAATACGCCGGAGTTCACGAGCCACAAGATGCACTGCTGGATCGGCTCGTCGGGATCTACATGGATTTTTACGATTATGACACTGAAGTGAAGATCATCCGGTCACACGTCGCTGACGCCAGCCCAGACCGGATTGAATTCATCGTCAGATTGATGGCCGAGTTGCGCGAACGTCTCGACATCGAAGTCGGGACGCGCGCAGCGATCATGGCCGTGGAAGGACTCAGTCCCGTCGATGATGCCGACAAGTCGGCGGTCGCGAGCATCTGTGTCGACGTATTAGCCTCGAAGCTCGCCCACCACAGCGAGGTCCGGGGATTGCGTGATGACGTCGAAGCTGCCATCGAGGAGGTAGAGAGATGAAATTAGTGAATCATCACACACAACTCAGCTAACATGCCCGACCACACAGACGACGGCGATATCACGACCGAAACTCAAGAGCCCCACAACACCGATATCGACGAACTGACAGAGCAGTCCGATTCCGTCCAATCGGTGCCAGACCAGACTGACCAGGCCGACAGTGAGTCGACCGAGTCAGACCAAGCTGAAGACGAATCCAGCGAATCCAGTATCGGGATACTCGATGCAAAGCAGCGAGCCCAGGAAGCTGCGGCTGAGCTGCTCGAATACGAATTCGAGGGAGTCATTAAAGTCGAGACAGCAGCCGACAACTGGCGGACGGTCATCGAAGTCGTCGAGCGCAGTGCGGTCCCAGATACGCAGGATATCATCGGGCGATACGAAATCTCTCTCGACGCAACAGGCAATGTCACTGGCTATGAACTTCTCGAGCGATATCGTCGCGGTGAGATGAAAGAAGAACTATAGACAGGCCGCAACACCGTTCGGCGACATCTGGCTTGTCTTGTTTTGTCTGCGTCTCTGGATATGTGGAGCGCACTCGGGTATGCTAAATGCAAGTTGTGGAACGAACGTCACGAGGACCCGGCTGCACGACTGTGGTGAGAAAGCATTCGATATGACCTGCGGACAGCGTCAGGACCGGCTGAGAGAAATCCAGCTACTCTTTCACAGGCGGGGCACAGAGTGTTCGCAGGCACCGTCGACGGCAGGTCACACTCGGAGGGAACTCATGGGGTGATGACAGCCCGGCCGTCGATTTCCCGGTTTTCGAGTTTTTCTGCTACCTCGTTCACTTCTTCGAGATCGTGTCGACTGGTGTGAAGAGTGACTAGGTCACGCTCGACGAGTGCGACCAGTTCTTGTAGCTCTGTATACTGGCCCACGATGTTCCCCTGATACGAGAACTCACCGTTGACTAGCGCCTGAGCTGGTTCATGGATGTGGCCGCCGTAGCCGATGATGTGATGATCTCCACCAGCCGCACAGATATCCGGGGCGAGTGCTGTCGTGGAGTCGGCCCCGACGAAGTCTAACACCTGCGCTGCTCCTGTGTCGTCCGTGATACTAGCTATCTCGTAGGGGATATCGTCAGTTTCGGGATCGAGAGTGTATTGAGCACCGATGTCACTTGCGAGACTGCGTGCGGAGTCTTTGATATCGACGGCGATGATGTCGGCAGCGCTCATCGCGTTAATGCACTGAAGACCGATATGTCCGAGACCGCCAACACCAATGATAACCGCTGCGTCACCGGGATTCAACCCACCGACAGCCTTCTTCGCTGCGTGATATGCCGTGATTCCCGCGTCAGCGTGTGGAGCGATATCTGCCGGATCGACACCGTCGGGGAGCGGAATAACTGACCGATTACTCGTCAGCAGTTGGTCAGCGAACCCGCCGTCGGTCGTCAGTCCATTGAACGCGTCATTCTCACAATACATCGTCTCCCCCTGCCGGCACGGTCGACACGTGCCGCAGGTCTGGACTGGATGACAGATGACTTGATCCCCTTCAGAGACAATATCAACCTCGTCAGCCGTCTCAACGACGGTGCCGGCGTTTTCGTGACCGAGTGTCATCGGTAACGGCTGTGGGACGTATTGCTCCCACATCCCCTCGATAATATGATTGTCCGTCTGACACCAACCTGCTCCTTCCACCGCGACAATCACGTCGTTTGGACCAGATATCTGTGGGGCCTCGATTTCCTCGAGACGAAGACCTTCCGACATGTCGTCCGTGTAACCGTGCAATCTTGCAGCAAGCATGATATATATGTATTTATGATGTCATAAAAGACTTTACTATACGGCAATTGATAATGATAGAACGGCCCTGCGGGTGGTTTTCTAGATATTGATACTGCACTAGCACTTCGATCTAACTGATCAACAGCTCCCAGAGATATCGATCCCTGTAGGTTAGTTTTGACTGCTTTGATATTGCCGCTCTACCAGTTTTCTGAGACCGAGGTTGTCTGGAGTGACGGGACGTGAGTCACTTACCCCACGTCCTGCTGAGGGTGAGGCTGAGGCTTGCAAAGCATCAACACAGATGTACTCTCATCCACTGTTCAAGCTTTCTACCGATTAGGTCGCCAGAGGCAATGTGATAATTGCGGTTTCTCCAATTTCAATGTCGGCCTGGTAGTCCACAGAAGCGTTGGGTATTCCCGGTAACAGAGACAAACTGGGAGACGCGTTCTTCGGCTGTTTACCTGTTAATACAACAGAATTTTTGTTAATTACTAAGCCGGCATCAAGAGATTGATGAACCGTCCAGTTGTTCGGGGTGATTGACAGTGACCCGTCCACTGCGAAATAGCCGTCCCCTCGCTTCCCAGTGTCGATTCGACATTCCAAACAGGATCATCTGAAGCTCGCATCGGGCTAGTTGATTTCAATCGAGAGAAGTCATAGATCTTATTCGCGATCGGGAAACGAATTCTTTCTCTCCATACTTACGTGCTTACGTTCATTTGTTGAGGACGAATGGCGTCGCCTCGCAAATATTAATCGCCGACACACTCATTTCACTGGATATGATGTGAAACCCGAGTTTCGAGGTCAAGAATTCGGACTGCGGGAGAAGTGGGCCGGCGCGAATTTGAATCGCGGTTACGGCCACCCG
>JAQCMZ010000061.1 GCA_028274825.1 Haloferacaceae archaeon | reverse complement strand
CTACTCAAAGAGCGACCGGAAAGTATCGAGTGGGCCGAACAGTGGGCGGACGCATCTCTGGAAGAGTACATCGGGTTTGTTGAAACGGAGTTGCATCCAATTGAGCGGGAGGAAGCTGCCGACCGGCTCGCTCAGCCTGCTGTCGTTGACGCTGTCTCGGTGCTCAGCGACATGGTGGAGTACCCGCCGGATATTGATACGGGTGGAACTGCGTGGCAGCGTGTTGAGGGCGCTATCGAGATTCTTGATGACGGATTCGATGATGGCGTCCCCTCACGCCGGAAGCAGACGATGATTGCGGAACTCAGTCGTCATCTCACGACGTCCGGTGACCGGTATGCGAGTTACACGGGGGCCAAGACGCGATGGAGTGGACATGCGAAGAAGGATGCGTTCGACGAGGCGATTCAGCAACTCGTCGAAGCTATCGAGCCCGAGGAGTACGCTGTTAATGTCGATCTTGAACTGGAAGCGAACAGTTTCCAGCACGTGACGGCACTTGCTGAGCTGACGGTGATCGCCAGTGAGGAGTACAAGAACCGGAAGCGACGCCAGAATGTCATGGATTTCTCGGATCTGATCTCGCATGCTGTCGAGTTCTTGCAGGCAGATGAAAATGACGTGATTCGCCGGGAATTACGCGAGCAGTTCGAGTACGTGATGGTGGACGAATTCCAGGACACAGACCCCCGCCAGTGGGATCTCATCAAGCTCCTGACCGCCAGCGAGAAAGGCACGTTCGATGCACAGAACGTGTTCGTTGTCGGGGATGCCAAGCAGAGCATCTACCGATTCCGGAACGCCGACGTCGCGCAGTTCCAGGAGACAGCTGAAACACTCGAACGCACTTCCCGGACAGCCAACAGTGACGGTGATGGGCGTGATGACGATCAGCTTTCCACGAATTTTCGGACGCTTCCGACCGCCCTCGAAACGATCAACGAGCTCTTCGACGCGATATTCGACGAGGAAGGCGAGGCATACGAGGCAGCCCCACAACGACTGTCGCCGCACAGGGATGATCCGGCCGATATCGGGAGTGTCGAGTACCTCCCGGTTCCAACCGATCCGTCCCTCCGTGCCGACAGGTTCGACCACTACGAGGAGTTTGCAGAAGCTGACCCGGATGATGACGCCGAACTGGAGGCGATGGCGCTCGCTGCCCGTCTCTCACAGGTATTGGCCGAACCATACGAGGTCTATCCCGAGGAGTCGGAAGACGAAGACGAGCAACCTGACCCACGACACATCGAGCCGAGTGATATCGCTATTCTGCTCCGCAGTCGAACGAAACTCAAAGCGTACGAACGAGCACTGGATGATGCCGAGGTCCCGTACTCTGTCGCGTCTGGTCTCGGCTTCTACGAAACGACCGAAATCACCGCGCTTCTGAATCTGTTCCGAGTACTCGCGGATCCCCACGACGAACGCGCATTATATGCGGTCCTCCGGTCACCACTGTTCGGGTTCACCGACGACACGCTCGCGCGGCTGAAAATCCACGACGAACCGTTATGGGAGGCCTTCGCGGCGGCCGATTCTGTAGAACTCGAAACGGCGTACGACTTGTTTTGCAAGTGGCGTCGGTTCGCGGGGGTCAGCGATGAGGGAACTGATGACTTCGATGGGTCGTGGGCTGCGTTTCTCACGCAGATCATCGAAGATACCGGGTATTTCGTGTCGATCAGTGCTGGTGATCGGTCACAGCAAGCGATTGCGAATGTCGAGAAATTCCGGCAACGCCTCCGAGACTGGAGTGACGATGGCGTCCGAAGCCTCACCACACTCGTGAACCGGATTGAGCAACGCATCGATCTCGGCGGCCGAGAAAGCGAAGCCCAAACGACCGACGACGGCGTCCAGATCCTCACCGTCCACGACGCGAAAGGCATGGAATTCCCGCTAGTTGTGGTTCCCGGAATTGGCAGGAAGATTAACGACGAAGCTGCTCTCGGGAGCGGGGCAGTCGAATTTGAGGAGGTCGGCGATCAGCACGCCGTCGGAATGAAAGCACCGAGCCCGTCGGATCCGTTCGAGATGGAGGACACAATCGCTCGTGAAGCGCTCCGAGAGCGACGCCGACGAGAGGAGCGCGCCGAAGAAAAACGCGTCCTGTACGTCGCCTACACGCGTGCACGAGACCACCTCCTGCTCACCGGTCTCCACGATCTCGAAGATGACGATGAAGCCGCGTCGTTCTCGAACTTGGAAGAGCCAGATCCAGACGCAGCGTCGAGCTGGCGCGACTGGACGCAGCCAGAGTTACTACCCGACGAGGTCTGTGCCGAGTTAGAAGATTCAAATCACGTCCACCGCTCCTACGGGAACGGTTCATACCACGTCTCACTTCCGACCCCGAAAACCGAGTTGGAGCATGATCCTCCGGAGGCTGACCCGACCGTTACGCTCTCACCGGAACCGTCGTTACCAGCGGAGCGATTTCGACTCTCAGCAACCGATTTAGCCTCATTACTCGGCGGATACTCGGAATTACAGTTCGACGAGGAGACGCGGACAGCCTACGTCGAAGAGATCGAAGAGGGTCCTGACGACCGGCATGGAAAAGAGGATATTTCTGATGATGAGCAACGAGCCGACCAGGAACATTCAGAAGAGGAATCGGATGAAGTTAGTCCACGAGTGTTCGGGGAGATGGTTCACCGGCTGTGTGAACTCCGTCCTCCGGAACCACAGTGGGCGAATCTAATGACGCAAACGCTTGTCGATGAAGGGGCTGAAGTGGAGCTAACTCCTGACCTGCAACGACGGGTACGGCAGCATGCTCAGCGCGGAATCGAGTACGTTGAGTCACAAGCCGCGGCCACAACAGTTGAGCAGCAGTACGATGAATTGTACGTCAGCGCCGAATTTGAACATGGAGAGATTGCAGGGTATATCGACCACCTGCTGATTACTCCGGACGAGTACCATATCATCGACTACAAGACTGGATCAGTTACTGCTGAGGAGATAGACGAGGATGCGGAATACTACGCCAATCAAATGATGGCATACGCGATCGCTTTACATCAACAGGGAACGGGACGAGACGTTCGTGCGTCACTGTTCTTCACCGAGATAGATGAAGCGTGGGAAACCTCATGGACAGCTGATGAAGTCGAGATAATTGAAGAGTCTACCCACTCTAACCTTGCCGGACGGTTCTGAATCGACCCCCCGTATTTCCACTGCAACTCTTAAGCAATCTCGCGCGTCAGTAACGGCGCCTATACCTCTTTGAGTTATGATAACTCGTGTGGTGAACCAGTTGAAAACGAGTAGAAATACATACTTATTATAAGCTAGGTATCCTTCTCTCAAACACAGCCCGAGGCCCTGGTGGTGCCGTATCAAAGGGGCCGCGTGGTCCAACACGCGACCGGGCTGTCGCCTACCAACAAGACAGCAATGTCCACTACAACATCCCAAGCCAAAAACCCTACTGAAACGCTCGGACCGACAGATGTGCCGCTGCAGTCACTGCCGGTCATCGAACTATCAGGAGAGCAACTCAAACAAGCTGCTGCCATAGCAAAACGCCGAAACAAGTCGTATTCCGACATTGACGGCGGTGTGCTGTTCGGAGACTGTGATTCTCTGGAGAGTCACGAGATAGGCGTTCTCGGAGAACTGGCAGCAGCTGAGTTCTACAATGCCAGTATTGATGACGAAACCCATCCCTTCGGTGACAACGGTTCCGACATCGAGTTGTGGGGTGAGAAGAAAGTCGAAGTCGATGTGAAGACGACTGCCACGGACAAACTGACTCTTCCTCAGCTGCTCGTTCGCGCCGATAAGGATGTGTGCGCTGATGTCTACATCCGCGCCCACATTATCGAGTGTGAGCCAGATAGTGTGAAAGTCCGGCTGCTCGGGTACGCATCTCAAGACCTCGTCAAAGGCCGAGACCCGCGACCACATCCTGGAACAGCGAAAAACTTTGTCGTCGAACCCCGAGAACTCTCACTACTCCCGTTCGTTCAGGATTGTCATAGCTGAGATAGGGAGACGACGCAGAGTGCCAGAGTAGCATCCCTCGTCGGGTTCACGCTGGCTGCTGCGGTTAGCGTTATCGAGTACAAAGAATCCAACAGTCCCCCTACGTCAAATCCCTTGAAAAATGTCAGTATTAGTTAAATTTGCTCCAATAGTCTTCGTCGTGGTTGTTGTATTGATAGTCACGGTGAAGACGATCTCATGGGTCGATCAGACAGGTTCGGGAGAGTTGAAGCAGGTGGAAGAGGAGCAGCCCTCGAATCCAGGAGTCTTGGTCGAAGAGACAGGGAAGCTTGGAGCCGCACCCTTTCCGCCATCCTCTGACCGTAGCGAACAGTTCAGGAATGAGGAGAGTAGTACAACAAGCCAAGACAGAGATGGCTCATCCACGAGAACCAACATTGAATGGGACGAATTAGAATTTGATTGGACAAGAGAGACCGAAGTTTCGATGGCCGATGTGGGCGGGATGCACGAACTAAAACAGGAACTAGAGCGAGATATTATTCGCCCGCTCACAACAGACAAAGAGAAGGCAGAATCACTCGATATACCGCTTCCCAACACGATCCTGTATGGCCCGCCTGGCACCGGCAAGACGTTTCTAACACGCGCATTAGCCACCGAAATAGGGCTGCCGTTTGTGAAGCTAAGCGGGAGCGATATCCAGACGAAATGGATTAACGAGAGCTCCTCACGCGTCAACGCACTATTTGAAGAAGCTGTAACAGTAGCTGAAAGTGAAGGTGGGGCTGTCGTCTTCTTAGATGAACTTGACGCAGTTCTCAAGCGGCGCAGTAGTGCGGGTAATTCCCATGAGGAGGACAACAAGGTCGTAGCCGAGTTCCTAAACCACTTGCAGGAAATTTCAGAATCCGATGTTCTGTTTGTTGGGGCCACCAATAGAGTAGAATCTCTTGACTCGGCTGTAACTCGACGGGGTAGAATTGATAAAAAGGTCCACGTCGGCAAGCCGGATCGGGATGCCCGTGAATCAATCCTCCGTGCGCAACTGTCTGACCGGCCAAATTGCTTGAGCGATGGGCACATTGAGTGCCTGGCAGAACAGACTGATGGAGCCGTTGCCTCTGACTTGGAGTCTCTTGTCGTGGCTGCGGCGCGTGTGAGTGCGTTTGAACGAGATGGCTGTAAGATACGATGGAA
>JAQCMZ010000059.1 GCA_028274825.1 Haloferacaceae archaeon | reverse complement strand
CCCGGGCTTTCTCAGGCGGCTTCCAGCAGGGGAGTCAGAGGGACTCGTTCAGTATCCCCAACTTTAAGCCTGACAGACTGCCCGTCTCACCGGCCGCTTCTGGGCCTGTGAGACGGATATTATACGTTTCGGTGAAGTCGCATACCGATTACGCGCTTCCTCCCACGGCTCAAGCGTGGGCTTCCGCGCTGTTCCCGCTGTGTGAGATTCGGACCCGCGACGAGATTCGATGACAACCTGGTGGCGCGAGTACCGTCGCTGTCGCGGGTATCACGGGCGGCACACGCCGGTGCACCCGCAGAGTTTTACCTCCAAGCGTAACGATTGAACATATGGCAGACGGAATCGTTGGAGAGTTTCTCGCCCTCAAAAAGGAGACAGATGCCAGCCTACTGGCAATGCAGTGTGGAGACTTTTATGAGTTTTTCGCCGACGATGCCGAAACCGTCGGGGAGGAACTCGATCTGAAGATTTCACAGAAATCCTCACACGGATCCTCTTACCCGATGGCAGGAGTCCCCCTCGACGACCTCACCCCGTATCTCAAGGCGCTCGTCGAGCGTGGCTATCGGGTCGCGGTCGCCGACCAGTACGAAACTGGCTCGGGACACGCTCGAGAGATCACTCGTGTCGTCACCCCGGGGACGCTTCTCGAGACGACTGACGCTGATGCGCGATACCTCGCAGCAATCGCCGGTAGTGCCGACACCGACGCCTGGACCGGCCAATCGATATCGACTGGCGGGGGGACAGACAGTCCCGATGGCCCGTTTGGACTGGCGTTTGCCGACATAACGACCGGCCGATTTGCGGTCACAACCGTCGACACACTCGCAGATGCCCGTGCGGAACTGTACCGGTTCGACCCGGCAGAGATTCTCCCCGGACCGACCGTCCGAGGCGAGACGGCACTCGACCGGCTTCGTGACGGGGTTGACGGCTCGCTATCGCTACACAAAGCTGAGGCGTTCGCACCGGGGCGGGCCCGGGCGACACTGACGGATTCGTTCGGAGATGGGGCTGTCGAGAGTGTCGGAGTCGAGTTCGAGTCAGCCGTCCGCGCGGCCGGGGCTGTACTCGATTATATCGCCGAGACGGGCGTTGGCGTTAGCGAGGCGATGACCCGACTCCAGACGTACAGCTCGACAGATCACGTCGAACTGGACGCGACGACACAGCGGAATCTGGAGTTGACCGAGACGATGCGCGGGGGTGATGATGGGGCGCTGATTGGAACTCTCGATCACACAGTCACGAGCCCGGGAGGGCGACTCCTGAGGGAGTGGCTGACGCGACCGCGCCGGTCACGAGACGAACTGCAGCGGCGTCACGACGCCGTTACAGTGCTGACCTCGTCGCCGCTCGCCCGTGACCGGCTACGCGAGACGCTCTCGGAGGCAGCCGATCTCGAGCGGCTGGCGTCGCGGGCAGTCTCCGGGAGCGCCGGGGCGCGACAGCTTCTGTCTGTCCGGGATACACTCGGGCTCGTTCCAGCACTCTCGACGGCCATCGCCGAGACAAATCTTGCCGATTCGCCGGTCGAGGCGGTGCTCGACAGTATCGATCAGGAGACGGCAGCCGACATCCGGGGCGATCTCGATGCCGCGCTGGCCGAAGACCCCCCGGAATCGGTCACCGAAGGCGGGCTCTTGTGCCGCGGGTACGATGACGACCTGGACGAACTGCTCGATCGCTACGAGGAGGCGCGACGCTGGATCGACACGCTCGAGGATCGCGTGAAACGGCAGTACAGTGTGTCACACGTGACTGTCGACCGGAACAAGACCGACGGTTACTACATCCAAATCGGGAAATCGGAGGCCGACGGAGCACCCGATCACTTCAAACAGATCAAGACGCTGAAAAACTCCAAACGATTCGTCACCGACAATCTCGAAGAGCGTGAACGCAGGATTCTTCGGCTAGAAGAGGCCCGCAGCGAACTCGAACGAGAATTATTCGCCGAACTCCGGGCCGAGGTGGCCAGTCACTCTGAATTACTGCAGAACGTCGGACGGGCGATTGCAGAGCTTGACGTATTCGGCTCACTGGCAGAACACGCAGCCGGGAACGACTGGGTGCGGCCAGAGCTGACCGACCCGGGTCCGCTCGAAATCCAGGCAGGGCGTCACCCGGTCGTCGAAGCGACGACCGAATTCGTGCCAAACGACCTCCGGATGGACCGGGATCGGGGCTTCTTGATTGTGACGGGGCCGAACATGAGCGGGAAATCGACGTATCTCCGGCAGGCGGCGCTAATTACACTGCTCGCGCAGATTGGGTCGTTCGTCCCTGCAGAGTCTGCGCGGATCGGCCTGGTCGACGGGATCTACACCCGAGTCGGTGCTCTCGACGAGTTGGCCGGCGGGCGCTCGACGTTCATGGTGGAGATGCAAGAACTCTCGAAGATTCTTCATGCCGCTGGCGAGGAATCGCTAGTCATTCTCGACGAGGTGGGTCGTGGAACCGCCACGTATGACGGGATCTCGATTGCGTGGGCTGCCACAGAGTACCTTCACAACCAGATACGGGCCAAGACTCTGTTTGCGACCCACTATCACGAACTCACCTCACTTGCCAATCACCTCCCGCGAGTCGAGAACGTCCACGTCGCTGCCGACGAGCGGGATGGCGACGTGACGTTTTTGCGAACGATTCAAGACGGCCCTACAGACCGGTCGTACGGGATTCACGTCGCAGATCTGGCGGGGGTTCCCGACCCGGTCGTCAGCCGCGGGCGAAGGGTACTCCAGCGTCTCCGTGATGAGAAAGCTATCGAAGCTCGCGGCGGAGATACAGACACCAACGGAGAGTCCGAACAGGTGGTGTTTGATCTGTCTTCAGGGTCGCTCCGGAGGGACCGCTCAGGTGCTGCTGACGGGGGGACCGCGACACAGGCAGGCAGCTCCACCGACGCCGAGGGAATCGCGTCGACAGAATCCGAACAGCCTGGAGACCACGACTCAGCCGCTGCAAACACCGCTGCAGATGCTGCTGTCGGGAGACCGGACCCTGAGATGAGCGAGGAAGCTGTTGATGTCCTCGATAAGCTGAGAGACGTTGATGTCAACGAGACCCCGCCTATTGAGTTACTCTCTATGGTGCGCGAGTGGCAACAGCAAATCGAGTGAGTCATTGACCTCCTCTCACGCCTGAGTGGGATTGCCAGCGGACATTTACTCCATGGAGAGAGTCACCCACGTGTAGGGATGTGACGGCTGTCTGGTGGTCTGTTCTCGCCGGGTCGGCCCGGCTGCCGGTCCGGGCGAGATACCGCAACCGACGGGCATAGGTGGCCCCATGCCTAACAGCAGTGTAATGAGTAAGGACTATATCGAGGTCCGCGGCGCTGAGGAGCACAACCTCAAGGATCTCGACGTCCGGATCCCGCGGGAGCAGTTCAACGTCGTGACGGGACTGTCGGGGTCGGGGAAATCGTCGCTGGCGTTTGAAACCATCTACGCAGAAGGCCAGCGCCGGTATATCGAGTCGTTGTCGGCGTATGCACGGAACTTCCTCGGGCAGATGGACAAACCACAAGTCGAATCAGTCGAGGGTCTGTCACCGGCAATCTCTATCGACCAGAAAAACGCGGCCAATAATCCGCGTTCGACCGTCGGAACTGTTACTGAACTCCACGATTATCTTCGACTCCTGTACGCTCGGGTGGGAACTCCACACTGTCCGGACTGCGGCCGGGAGGTGGGCGAACAATCCGCTCAGCAGATGGTGCGACGGATGTTCTCACTCCCCGAGGGGACTCGCGTCAAAATCGCGGCACCGATCGTCCGGGATCAAAAAGGCGCCTTCGAGGAGATGTTCGAGGATCTCGTCTCTGACGGGTATTCCCGAATCGAGATCGACGGGGAATCGTACGATCTCTCGTTTGACGATCCCGATCTCGACGAGAACTACGATCATACCGTCGACGTGATTGTTGACCGGGTGAAAATCTCTGAGTCTGACCGGTCACGAATCACCGATTCCGTCGAAACCGCCCTCGAAGAGGCTGAGGGAGTCCTCAAGCTGATCGTTCCGGACCCACCGGCAGATGCCGGCGAGGCGCTTGGCGGCTCGACTACCCGGTCGACAGGTGATCTCGCAGACGCTGATGGAGACACGGAAGCAGACAACGGTCGACTCGTTGTTGAGCTCTCGGAAGAACTGGCCTGTTCGTTCTGTCATATCGATTTTTCAGAAATCGAGACACGATCGTTCTCGTTCAACTCGCCACACGGTGCCTGTCCGGAGTGTGAAGGGATCGGCGAGACGAAAGAAGTGGACGAAGACCTGGTGATCCGTGATGGTTCGAAGCCGCTCAAACACGTCTTCGAAGCGTGGAGCTACAAACGATCGTACTACCAGACCCGGATCGACTCCGTCGCAGAACACTTCGGTGTCAGTGTCAACAGCCCGTGGGAGAATCTCGGCGAGAGCGTCCAGCGGCAGTTCCTGTACGGAACAGATCGGCAGGTGGTTTTCCGACGGCAGACGAAAAACGGAATCCGACGGAAAGAAAAGCGATTCGAAGGTGTGATCCCGAATCTCGAGCGGCGATACGTGGAAACGGACTCTGACTCCACCCGTGACCACATCGAAGATTACATGTCTGTCACCACCTGCCCAGCGTGTGATGGCACCCGTCTGAGGCCGCAGTCCCGGTCAGTGCTCGTCGACGGAGCTTCGATCACCGAGGTCAACCAGATGAGTATCGGGGAGACACTTTCCCACTTCGAGGGGATGAAACAGAACCTCACCGAGCGGCAGTGGACAATCGCCGAGGAAATCCTCAAAGAAATCAGCGCCCGCCTCGGATTCATGGACGAGGTTGGTCTGGAGTACCTGACGCTGAATCGTGAGGCATCGACTCTTTCGGGTGGTGAATCTCAGCGGATCCGACTCGCCACTCAGGTCGGCTCCGGTCTGGTGGGTGTGTTGTACGTTCTCGACGAGCCGTCGATCGGTCTGCATCAGCGTGATAACGACCGATTACTCAATACACTCGAAGGGCTCCGCGATCTAGGGAATACTCTTCTGGTGGTCGAACACGACGAAGAGACGATGCGCCGGGCCGACTCGATTATCGATGTTGGTCCAGGGCCCGGGAAACGTGGCGGCGAAATCGTCGCCCAGGGTGAGTTTGACGACCTGGTCGAGGCTGACGACTCGGTTACCGGTGACTACCTGGCAGGACGGCGGACGATTCCCGTCCCCGAGACACGTCGCGACCCAGATGGGATGTTGACGATTTACGGGGCCCGCCAGCACAACCTCTCGGATCTCGACATTCCGATCCCACAAGGGGTCTTTACCGCGATCACCGGTGTGTCCGGCTCGGGGAAGTCCACCCTGATGCACGATATCCTCTACAAAGGTCTCGCCCGCGAGATGAACAACAACACCTCCGTCGACCCGGGTGAACACGACCGAATCGAGGGAATCGACAATATCGAGACAGTCCGGCTGATCGACCAGTCACCAATCGGCCGGACTCCGCGGTCGAACCCCGCCACCTACACCGGGGTGTTCGATAACATCCGCGAACTGTTCGCCGAGACGACAATCTCCAAACAACGAGGCTACGAACGAGGTCGGTTCTCGTTCAACGTGAAAGGCGGCCGTTGTGAGGAGTGTGGCGGCCAGGGGACGGTCAAAATCGAGATGAACTTCCTCTCGGATGTCCGCGTCCCCTGTGAAGAGTGCGGTGGCGACCGATACAATGACGAAACCCTGGACGTCTCCTACAAAAACGCAACTATCGCGGACGTACTCGAGATGTCTGTCGAAGAGGCGTACGACTTTTTCGAGGGCCACTCCGGGATTCGGCGCCGACTCAAACTGCTTCAGGACGTTGGGCTGGGCTACATGCGACTGGGCCAACCCTCCACGACGCTTTCCGGCGGAGAAGCTCAGCGGATCAAACTGGCGGAGGAACTCGGGAAACGCGACTCGGGGAACACGCTGTATCTGCTCGATGAGCCGACCACTGGTCTACATAAAGAAGACGAACGCAAGCTGATCAATGTCTTGCACAGGCTCGTGGATGACAACAACACAGTCGCGGTCATTGAGCACGAACTGGATCTGGTGAAAAACGCCGACCACGTGATCGATCTCGGTCCCGAAGGTGGCGGTGGCGGCGGCGATTTAGTCGCCTCGGGAACGCCAGAAGAGGTCGCAATCGTCGACGACTCTCATACGGGTCGATACCTCCGTGATTTACTTCCGGATATTGACCGCGCAGGCCCGCGAAGCGACCGTAACAATCCTGCTGAAGCAGCGAGCGACGACTGAGATCTCACAGCTGTCCCACCGAGCTGGCGTGTTCTGGTGTCTCCAATCAATGAAGCGATAATCCTGATGTCATCTGTGTGATGAAGATGATTGAGCCGAGATCACTCGTCGTATTTCGACTCGTGAGTTGTGGCACTGGCTCCGAGAAACCAGTACACAATCAGAGAGACAACGAAACTTGGTCTGTCGAGAGTCCTGCAACACGACACACATACACGACCTGACGAGACCCGACAAGACCTGTCGATAACGAACCGCTCTGTCGTGGATACGCAAACTGTGGTCGCGACCCCGCGACTTCAGTCGGTGAAGATATCTCAGAACTAGTATCGCGGATCTTGTTGTGGACGCTCCCGGGACTCTTGAGACGAGAATTCATACTACGGGACTGCAATCGCGAATCGCTCACTTCGCTGTGTATGGCCCGGCGGGACGATACTGTCGGTGAGACGAGTGTCCACCTCCCCGACCGTTTCTGTGCGCGACTAACCGAACACGAGACTGATGTCACAGTGTCGCTGATTAGTCGTGGCATCTCTGCATCGAGTCGGCTCACTCGCCAAGAGATTAATACTCAGAGGAATTTCAAACGGAAAAGTTATTACTTTGTTACTACGTATTAATAAGATAAATGGAGTTCACCAAACGGCAGCTTCTCTCCGCGACAGCAGCAACGGCAAGTGCGGGTGTGATCGCCGGGTGTACGGGCGGTGAACCGGCCGCCGGATCGAAACCGGACGAGACGACGGCTCAGGCGTCGTTTTTCGTGTTCGGAGATCTCACCGAGAAAGTCACTGGAGACACAGCCTCAGCCGAGTTGCTGGTTCCAATCGGGCAGCACGGCCATGGGTGGGAGCCGGGGCCGAGCATCCGGAAAGACATTCGCGATGCCGATCTGTTAGTCCACAGTATGACCGGCTTTCAGCCCTGGGTCGATAGTATCAAGACCGATCTTGAGGTCGACGACCCCGATCTGACCGCAATAGACGTGAGCGCTGGACTCGAGCTGTTGGAAGCCGAAGACCATGACGATCATGACGATGGTGATTTCCAAGAGAGATTCGACGACAATCACGACGATTCAGAAGCAGATCACGAGTCCGAGGATGTCGACGAGAGTTATGACCATGATCACGATCACGACTCAGACAGCCGCGAAGACTTCGAATCCGGAATGGACCCACACTTCTGGATGGATCCGCTTCGAGTCGAACAAGCAACGGCGACCATCCGTCAGGGGCTCGTAAATGTTGACCCCGATAACGCAGATGTCTACGCTGACAACGCCGAAACCTTTCGAACCGAACTTGAGGAACTTCACCTACAGATCGAAGAACTCGTCGACGCCGCCTCGGAAGACGTGCTCCTCGTAGCGGGACACAATTCGCTTCAGTACTTTGGCGACCGCTACGGTGTGGCCGTCGAGTCACTCACGGGGGTGTCGCCGGACGACAGCCCGACACCGCGGGATATCGAGCAAGCACAACGGATCATCGAGTCACAGAATCTCCAGTATATCTGTGCGGACCCACTCGAATCTCAGCGAGCAGCAGACCAACTCGTGCAGGAGACGGCCGCTGAGGAGGTGCTACCGTTAACTGCAATGCCGGGACTCGCCCAGACGTGGGAGTCCGAAAACTGGGGATATATCGGAGTGATGGAAAACGTAAATGTCCCAACGCTTGAACGAGCACTGAACGCCTAATGACTCACCTCGAAGTCCGCGATGTCACGTTTTCCTACGGTGACCGGCCGGTCGTCGATCGAGTGTCGCTGGATGTAGAGGACGGCGAATTTCTCGGTCTCGTAGGGCCGAACGGCTCCGGGAAGACGACACTTCTCGAGTTGATGATCGGACTGCGCCGCCCAGATGAGGGGTCAGTGAGGCTGTTCGGTGACCCAGCACACGAGCGAAAAAACGGTGATCGAATCGGATTCGTCCCGCAAGATGTGACAGAGACAAACGGGGAAATGCCGATCACCGTCAGAGAGGCTGTCCGTATGGGGCGGTATCCGCATACGCTGATAGGACGCTTCAGCCAACAGGATCGTGACGCGGTTGACACCGCGTTACAGCGTGTCGAAATTGCTGACCTCGCCAACCGTCGAATCGGTCGGCTGTCAGGTGGACAACGCCAGCGAGCCTTCATTGCGCGCGCACTCGCGTCTGACGCAGGGTTTCTCGCGCTCGATGAGCCAACCGTGGGTGTTGACGCAGAATCGCGTGAGGCGTTTTACCGACTCCTTCACGAACTCAACGAAGACGGGATGACAATCATTCTTATCGAACACGATATCGGCATCGTCACCACCCACGCCTCCGAGATTGCGTGTCTCAACCGGGAGCTGTTCTTCCACGGTGACCCCGAAACGTTCGTCGAGACGGACGCACTGACAGATGCGTACGGCAGCTCGCAGTCTCTCATCCACCACCACCACTGATGACCACACTCTCAATTCTTCCGGCGACCACTCCATTCGTGCTCCCACAGGCGAGCAGTGTCGACCGGCTTCTCCGCTTCATTTTGGATGATCTGTGGGGGACAGCGGCTGACACTCTCTCTGGTCTCACCGGGATCGATATGTTGGCTTCCCCGTTCATGCAGCGGGCGTATCTGGCTGCCATCTGTATCGCCATTATTGGCCCGCTCGTCGGGAGCTTTCTAGTCCACCGGGAGATGGCGATGATTGCTGACACACTCGCTCACTCGGCGTTTGCCGGCGTCGCTGTGGGGCTGTTCGTGAACGCGACCTTCTCTGTCGTCGTCGCGCCGCTCGTGACTGCTCTTCTGGTCGCTGCAATCGCTGCGCTGCTCGTACAGACACTGGTTGATTCCGTCGGAACGTATCGAGATACGTCTCTTGCAATCGTGTTGACTGGCGCGTTCGCACTGGGAAGTGTGCTCATCACAGCAACCGAGGGCGGGATTGCTGTCGGAATCAACGCGTATCTTTTCGGGTCTCTCGCGACTGTTTCCCGAGCGAATGCAGCAGTCCTGTTCGCCATGAGCGTGGCCGTGACGCTCGCGGTCGTCATCGCGTATCGGCCACTCGTGTACGTCACCTTTGACGAGATTGGCGCCCGGGCTGCTGGGCTTCAGGTCTCCCGGTATAATCAACTCCTCGCCGTGCTGACCGCCGTCGTCGTCGTCGGTGCGATGCAGATTATGGGTGTCATCCTGGTCGCTGCGATGCTCGTAATTCCCGTCGCTACAGCAACATCGGTCCGCGGATTCAAGCGTGCAATCGGGGCGTCAATCTGTGCCGGGTTTTTTGCCACGATCACCGGGGTGACGCTCTCGTACGTGTATGGTGTCGCCGCGGGTGGGACAATCGTCCTTGTCGCGATTGGTGTTTATCTGCTCACTAAGACGGGCCCTCTCGTTCGTCGGCGTTTTTCTCGACACCAATCTCTGACGACGACACCCGAATCGAAACCCACTCAAGCCGACGGCGGAGATGATGAGTCAGTCGCTCACGAGTGAGTTCCTCTTCTGACCGAATCCGTGATTGGTCGCGTTGAGCGAGTTTGAGGCCTCTCGCTTTCACCACCGAAGATTTCACTAATAGGCGACGGTCTCGATACACAGGGTCAACTCCCCACCCGGCGTCTCGTCCCCGTTGACGAACCCAGCCCGGACTTCGATTCTGTCATGCAGCGAGGCTTGGGGTGCCGCTGGGTCTGCTAGGATGGCACGACAGGACCGAATCCTCACAGGTTAGCCTCAGAGACTAACCTACGCCCCTCAGCCACGTGTGCGGTTGTCTCCATCACGCTCCTGACCGCGCTCACGAGTGACCGGCAGTGCCGACCGCTCCCCGTCACCGGTCGCTTCTCGCAACAACTGCCGTCTCGTGCCGTCGCGTTGCGGTGACCGTCGCCAGGTTCGTCTGCACTCGTATGTCCTGTGCCGTCGCCCGAGACAGTGTGATCCAGACGGACCACCTGCTAGCAGCGAGTCGATTTTTCCGGAGCCACGGTTGAAGCCGTGGGTTTTCTTCTCGTTGTTGTATAACGCAGCCAGGGCTGACTATACGATGTCTCGGCGTTTTCACCCCTGTGGGTCAAAGTCTGCCGAGAAGGGTAAGAGTGAAAGATGGTCGTTGACCAATACGACATCATCGTTTTGATTGAGTAATTCCTCGTGGATAGTAATGAGCCCGCGATCCCGGTCAACTTCTAAATCTTTCTCTCGAATTCGCTTGTCGACCACCTCTGCTTCCAGATAGAGCGTGTCTCCAGGGTAAGCGGGATTGACGAAGCGCATGCCGTCCCGTCCATAGGCGACCGGCGCTTTATAATCCCACCCAGGTAAATTATTCCAGAGAGCGCTCGAAATCGAGATGAGAATGGTATTCTGCACGAGGAAATCGTCAAACTCTGAATTCTTGATGTACTCACGGTCGACGTGAACCTGCCCGCCGTGTCGATACCCCGCAGTTCGGAAAATATCAGTTTCAGTTACCGTTCGCCCAGCCGGAGATGCTGCCGTGTCGCCGAGCTCGAAATCATCGAAGTACTGTTTAAGCTCCATGGTTGCCGGTTCTACTCTCAGTAATTAAATCCGACGGGTCCCCCGGCCATTTGACTTGTCGCTTTCCCAGGTGGAGACTCGGTGAGTTCTCTTTCCGAGACGGGCGGCGCTTCTGCGTCGCTCGCTTGTTATCTCCCGGAGAACTCTGTAGCCCTGTCGTTCAAAAGTCGGAATATAACTCATTTCAAGAATTACTAGATACAACGACCTGACCGTCCAAACCCCCAGTGACACCACGTCTCGAGATTTCGTCGACAGAGTGGACGCACAATGGTATATAATACCATTTTCCACCTTGACGGGATGCTTCCTATTCCATCAGCCACTTTGTGAGAGCTGTGAGAGTGAATTTTGTCACTCGTTGAGACAGGGCTGTCAACTGCTGGCTAATACGGTACTATCTCGTATTATGAAGTAGTAAATAATAGTATCAAACAATATTATTTAACAACCAACAGATAAATCTGAAGATGCACTATTTAGTATGTCGATTCGTGTCCAGCGTGCAGGTTCGAGATGGATAGAGACGCAAACGCGACGATTAATATTCTGTCTCGCGGGTTTGAAGAGCGAGGACTGGGACAGCCCGAAGGTACAGCGCCTGTGGAGACTGCACTCCCTCTGTTCACTTCGTCAGGAAGTGTTGACGTAGTGGATGGAAAGCGCGTCATCGAAACAGGAGGCCCCATCACCAGAAGTCGCGGACTTCTGGTTAGCAGTCAGAACTCGGAGAGTTCTGACGACACCCTCAGGGAGCGAACGGCGCAAGCCGTGAGTGAGTAGGGTGGGGTAGTTCACTGGGAAACTATACGGGATGCAATCTGGGAAAAAGAGAAAGTAGTTGATTCGGTTAAAAATGAGGTGCATGACTGATGCAACTCACTGAACAGTTCCACATCTCTGACGAACACGCCGACGCTTGCGACCGGCTCACCACACTGGTCGAACGTCACGCAAGTCGGTTACTCGCGGAGGAGTATTGGACAGAAAACCATATTGAACGCGTGGCTAGTCACACTGTACAGTCCTATACGTACATTCGCGACGACGAGTATGAAGCGTTCAACGGCGTTGATGAGTACCTGTATAGTCGGTTCAAGCGGTGTGTCTACCAGCGGGTGACGAGCGTCTTGGAAGCACACGCCGATGAATATCAGGCGTTTCAGTTCGTTACTGAGACGGGTCAACTACCCTACCCTACTTCGCTCAGGTAATCCCTCGCTCGTTGAGGATGGGGCTTGTCAGTGGCCTCCTCCTCTAACCTAAACAGGTGAGAGCTGTATGCTCTAGCTCGGCGTCCTCAACCCTGACTTCAGAGCATATTGATACTCCTCCTCCGAGACGGCTGATGGCCTCGAAGGCGATACAGTTCTGCGATATTCTTTGCCGCATTGTAGTCCGCGTGATTCTGATTGCCGCATCGCTGGCACTCGAACTCGTCTCGCTGACGATTATCGTCTCGAACGTTGCCACACTCGTTACACCGCTTTGACGTGTTCTTCGGATTTACTGTGTCCACGAATACGCCTCTCTCTTCGGGCTTGCACTCGGCGAACCCTTTGAGCTTGCGGAACGCCCACTGTGAGTGCCAGTCAGCGTACGGAGGGTCGTCTCGAATGCCGTCCAACTCCTCGAAAATGATGCCGTCACAATCGTGTTCGAGTGCCTCGTCTACAGGCCGAGCAGGCCGAGTGTGAGGGGTCGGACGGAAATCGAAGAAGAGTGATGACGAGAATCGGTGATTCTCGACGGATGACCTGTCCCCGAGGGTGAAGGCCGTCGGAAGAGTAAGGAAGCGACGGTTCGTCCCGTTGAGACAGTCAGCAACCCCACAGACGGGTTACAGAGCTTCATCCACTGCTGACTGAGACGATTTGG
>JAQCMZ010000058.1 GCA_028274825.1 Haloferacaceae archaeon | reverse complement strand
CTCCATCTCCTACAGAACGTTGGTCTAGCTGATACCGTGGTTAGCGTTGCGTATGTCGGCTTACTCGGTGGTATCGGGCTATTCGTTACGCAGCAAGCGCTCAAAGAGGATGGCAACGGCGGCATCAGCCACGACGGCGAAGTCGACGGATCCTCTAGTAACCAATAGAACTTTTTACTCGGAGACTGTTGCAGTAGGTAGTGAATCATCTCGACGAGATCTCCGTCGAGGAATTGCAAGACGCCCTCGACAACGTGGACGGAAAGAAGCCGACACAACGGCTCTTAGCGGCAATCGCGTACAAAAACGGTGTTTCGCAAACTGAGTTAGCCGAGTGGTACGACGTTCAGCGGCGGACAATCTACAGCTGGCTCAAGCGACTCGACACCGACGAGTCGCTTGAGCAAGCCGTCTCTGATGATAAACGAACTGGGAGAAAACGTAAACTCTCAGAATCACAGCAGGAAGAATTCGAGGAAACCGTTCACGATCCACCTGAAGAGGTCGGGATCGACGCGCCGGCGTGGACGCCGGCGCTTACCCAAGAGTATCTCGAAGAAACGTACGGTGTCGAGTATTCAATCCCGAGTTGTCGGCGGTTGCTGAAAGAAGCGGGATTGAGCTATCAAAAACCACGCCGCTCAGCCGCCGAAGCCGACGAAGACGAGCAAGAAGCGTTCCACGATGAACTCAAAAAAAGCGGCGGGAGATGGACGCCACCGTAGTCTGTATCGACCAAACCAAGAAATCCGTGCAAGTAGAGCCGCGTGCCGCGTGGTTTCCGCGCGGCACGCGCCCCTCTGTTGAGCTTTCAGGCCAGCGTGATTGGACGTGTCTGCTGGGCGCGATCACCGAGGACGGTGATCGCTTCTTCTCTCGATTTACTGAGTACGTTACGGCTGAACACGCGAAACATTTCATTTTAGCATTATGCAAAGAATTCGAAGATGACTTGATCGTCGTGCTGGACGGAGCGCCGTATTTTCAGGCGTCGGCCGTCACGGACCTGGCGGCCCGTGACGACCTTGCCTTCGTGACGTTACCCTCGTATTCACCGGAGTTGAATCCGGTCGAAGAATGCTGGAGACAGCTGCAAAAGGCTCTTAGCAACCGCTTCTTTGACTCGCTCAGCGAGCTAACAACAGAGATCGACACCGCTCTCGACAAACTCTCTGTTCCTAAAGTGAGTAATTACTTCTAGTGTTTACTATAGTACAATGGATCAAAGCAGAAGTGAATCCACCCGAACTACTTCCAGTCTCCTCAGTATCGTTATTGTCGGTGTGATTGTCGTAACTGCGTTTAGCGGTTCAGTCGCGGGGCACACAGGCGACAATGGTGCCCACCACCACGACGGGATGGACGGCTGGATAGGTGGTGAATTCGGTAGTCTATGGATGATCGTCTGGACGGTCGTTCTGATCGGGGTTTCCGTCGCACTCATCGATCTGTTGCTCAGTCGGCGCAGGGCTACCGATGGAACTACAGACGAGGATGCTCTTGCTCTTCTCCGGCGGCGATATGCACAGGGAGAAATTGACGAGGAGGAGTTCGAAACCCGTCGTGCCAAGCTGCTGGCAGAGTAACACTGAGCACTCATTTTCTATAGATCAATATGATAGCACTCACTCAAGAAATCCTCGAAGCGCTCCGTATCGGGATTGGGTTCCTGTGGACCGGTGCGTGGGCGATCATTATGGGGCTGGCCATCACGAGTCTCGTTCAGGTCTATGTCTCCAAGGAGCGTATGGCTGCGATGTTGGGAACGGGTGATTTGAGCGGGGTGACGCGGGCGACGCTCTTCGGGGCAGCTAGTAGCGGCTGTAGCTTCGGTGCCGTCGCAATCGGCAAAGGACTGTTCAAGAAGGGAGCACACGCCGTGAACTTCCTCGCATTTATGTTCGCCTCGACGAACCTCATCGTCGAACTCGGGTTGATGATCCTGATCCTGTTGGGGTGGGAGTTCCTGCTGGCCGAACTCCTCGGCGGGGTGATCCTCATCGCGGTGATGGCGTTGATCGTTCACCTGACGCTCCCGGAGAATCTGTTTGACCGTGTCCGTGAGGAACTCAATCAGCAGGATCACGAGCAGGGTGTCATGGAAGACCCGACATGCGGGATGGAGGGGAAAGACGAGTACTCGCTCGTGACCGACGACGGCGAGACGCTCACGTTCTGCTCGGCGGGCTGTATGGAGACGTACCAGCAGGAAGTATCAAGTAGCGCCGGATGGCGTGACGAGCTCCTGTCGTGGGGCGGCTGGTACAAGATCGGGAATCAGTACCGCAAGGAGTGGTCGATGATCTGGAAAGACGTCATCGCCGGCTTTCTTATCTCCGGATTTGTCATTGTCTTCGTTCCCCAGCGGATCTGGAACGCACTCTTCCTGCAGGGAGATAGCTTACTCGTGACCGCCGAAAACGCGATCATGGGCGTGACGATCGCCGTCCTTAGCTTCGTGGGAAGTATGGGGAACGTTCCGTTCGCCGTCGCGTTGTGGGGTGGTGGGATCAGCTTCGCAGGCGTCATCGCGTTCGTCTATGCCGACCTCATCACGATCCCTGTCCTGAACGTCTACCGCAAGTACTACGGCTGGAAGGTGATGCTGTACATCCTCGGCGTGTTCTTCGTGACGATGGCGTTCACCGGCTTCCTCATGGAACTGCTGTTTGACGCGTTCGGTATCGTCCCCGATCTGGCCGGTGGAGAGACGGCGACCGAACAGACGTATTTTGAACTCAACTACACGCTCTACCTCAACGTGATCGCATTCGTTCTCTCGGGATTTCTCCTCTACGTGTATCGGCGTGGACTGGGTGCGCCTGGTCAGTACCGCGACCCTGTCTGTGGAATGCGCACCGACGATAGCAGTCCGACTCTCACTTACGACGGCGAAACGTACTACTTCTGTTCTGGGACCTGTCGACGCACGTTCCAACAGACCCCCGAGGAGTACGCCCACGAACATCCATTGGTGCACTCCTCTGAGGATGGCGATCACGCACATCACTGAATGTAATATGCGAGTTCTCGCCGGCACTGGTGATCGAAGCCTCTCCCGAGAAAGCCTAAGAATATCTATTTATTTGTTGGTACTGGTAAGTCTTCCGGGTTCGAGTGCCGAGGCCACCGATTTACTGGTACCAAGGCAGCACGAAGGTCGTCTCTGCCACCCTTTGAGAGAGGATAGTTGCTCGTTCAGCCGAACAGAATACGCTCTGGTCAGTCATATCTGTGCCAACACTTCAAGATGTAACTGACATCCGGAATGGAAGATATGATAACATATACGGTCAGTTGGAGA
>JAQCMZ010000055.1 GCA_028274825.1 Haloferacaceae archaeon | reverse complement strand
CAGTCTGGCGACGGCCGAATCCTGAGCGGTGGAGATTGCAGGGTTGCAGACCCACCGAGCATCCACCTCGGGAAGAATCCGTGGGGATGCTCATGGACTGTGACGGGTGGGACTGCTGGGAGTGGCCACCCCGGGACTCCTCTCCTCCGCCAGTTTCGGACTCCCAGAGTTGTGTGTGCCTCGGGGAGTCCGGCAGACCTCGACGGACTCGGAGTGACTTTCTTCGTGCTTCCAGCAGTCAACTCCGGTCGAAGCCTGTGAGGATTCGCCGGTCATTGACTGGGTCCGATTATTGGGTGGTTGCTTGGGGCGGGCAGGCCGCCATCGTCCGAGGAGGCGGAATCGCTCCGTCCCCGGCCTGATTCCTCTCTGCAGGATTAGTTGCCTGCCAGTTGAAACTCGTGGGGAGAACTCTCAGCTCGCAGTCGGGCGTGGATTGCGTCCGAGTTGTCGGATTCATCCTGCGGCTCAAGCCGCAGGTATTCTCCTTGCTCTTTATGGGCGGTTTGACGCAGTGGGAGTATTTCCAACTGATGAGGTTCGACCCGTGTTCGAGTTGGTTCTGACGACCGGGATTCACACAAGCGGAAGCGTACGTCTAACCAGTAGTTTCCTATGGCAGCCACTGACTTATCATTGATTGAAAATACGAACAGTGGTGCGACACGAGCCCGCACGAATGAGCCGAGAAATACTGGATTGTGCGTTCCGACCCGAGTGTCAAAACCAGATTGCGCACAACTGTTGTGATTTGTCCCGGAGAGGGGCCAGACACGGGGAGATTCAGTCGTAATGGGTATATGATATCGAAGATCTCTCAACCTGTCTCGACCCAGTGCAACCAGCCTCGATACACCGGAGACTAGACATGTTTCACGAGTTGTCTACAGAGAAACAGGCAGAGTGCTACGGGGCTTTAGTGGTTCAAGAAAGTTCTGAATGAACTAGGGTATGCTACCGTCTTTTTTACTGTATGGCAATTATACAGACGAAATATGCCTCCAGAAGGCTATACACCCGTCACAATTAGCGATAGCTCGGCGACAACGCTCACACGAATCATGACAGATCACGAGTGCTCCAGCGACGCTGCAGCAATCGAGTATGCCGTCGATACAACTCTCCTACAGGAGGAGAAAATCACCATACAGGAGCTGAGTCATCTACTTGCTGAACGTGCCGAGGAAGTAGACGAGTCTCGATTACAGTAAACAGTACGGGAAGTATATTCAAAACTTCTCTTAGTCACTATGACCCCGAGGCAGTTCACAGCACGGTCACCGAAACCCACTCACTATGAGCTGTGAGCATGTATCTCCGGACGCCAGGCGGCGGTATCGTAGCTATTGTATAAATGGTTCATCTGAGGCGTGATCAGAGGTCGGCTCTCAAGCACGGAAACCGGAGCCTGCCCGTGAGTCCACTCGGGTTAGTTGAGTTGCCGGTCAGGGCCGACCGTAACCTGTATCACAGCCGCTACAGTAGACGCGGCGTATGACTGTCACCATTGTCGGGTCCCAGCTTGGCGACGAGGGGAAAGGCGCTCTCGTGGACCGCTGGGGTGGCGACGCAGATATTGTTGTCCGGTATCAGGGAGGGGACAATGCCGGTCACACTGTTGTCGAAGGGGGCGAAGAGTACAAGCTCTCGTTAGTCCCGAGCGGCGCCGTCCGGGGCAAAATCGGGGTTCTCGGGAACGGCTGTGTCGTGAATCCCAGGACCCTGTTCGATGAGATCGATAGCCTTCACGAACAGGGGCTGAACCCAGACGTCCGGGTTGCGGAGCGGGCACACGTTATCCTTCCATATCATCGCGTCCTCGACGGGATTGAAGAAACCGCAAAAGCCGACTCCGATCGCAAAGTGGGGACGACCGGTCGAGGGATTGGCCCGACGTATGAGGATAAGGCAGGCCGTCGCGGGGTCCGGATTGCGGACCTGACCGACGAGAACCGCCTCCGAAACCGACTGGAGTACGTCATTCCGCAAAAGCGGGCAATCGTCGAAAATCTGTACGACGTGGCACTGTCGGAGTTGGAGACGCCAGAAGCGTTCGATGTCGAAGCTCTCGTTAAGGAGTACGCTGCATACGGAGACCGGATTACTGAAACGGGGATGGCGGTCGCATGCTCACAGTTTCTCAAGCGGCGTCATGTCCAGGGTGATTCTATCCTGTTCGAGGGTGCTCAGGGCTCGATGATCGATGTCGATCATGGGAATTACCCGTACGTCACGTCCTCGAACCCGACAGCCGGGGCCGCGGTCGTTGGGTCTGGGTTTGGCGCGGCAGTCTCGGAGTCTGGAGAGGTTGTCGGGATCATCAAAGCATATCTCTCTCGGGTTGGAGAGGGTCCGTTACCGACCGAGCTTGACGCGACCTCCCGTGAGCGTGATCTGGCAGAGTCGATCAGAGACGACGGCGGAGAATTTGGAACCGTTACGGGACGGCCCCGACGAATTGGCTGGCTCGATATCCCAATGTTGCGACACGCCGCTAACGTCAACGGATTCACCGGGTTGGTAGTCAATCACGTCGATGTTCTTGCAGGGCTCGAGCAGGTCAAGATCGCCGAAGCCTACGAATTGGATGGACAGCGATTGGAAACGCCGCCGGTTACGACCGAAGAGTGGCTGGCTTGTGACCCCGTTTTGAGATCGTTCGAACCCTGGCCTGCCGTCAACTGGCGTGAGATCGCCCACGAGGGATACGAGGCGTTACCGGCGCAGACGAAATCGTATCTAGAGTATCTCGAATCTGAACTCGAAGCCTCTGTTTATGCGGTTGGTGTGGGGCCTGATCGGACGGAGACAATCGAACGTGTGAATCCGTTCAACCAGCACTGATCGGTCAGTTCACTCTAGAGTGGGATCTATCAGGGTGTTGTGTTCACCTGGGAGCGCCTGAGACAGCCAACCCTGTTGGAGACAAATCCCAGAGTCTTTTTGCGTAAGCCAGCGAACAATCGTTGTATGAAAGAATCTCTCATGGACATCATCGTCTGTCCGATGGATAAAAGCGAACTAGAACTGGAAGTCAGCGAGCAGGATGACGAGGAAATTCTCGGGGGGACACTCACGTGCAGTGATTGTGGTGAGACGTATCCAATCGAAGATGGAATCCCGAATCTCTTACCGCCCGATATGCAGGAAGAACCAGCGACCTGAGCGGGCGAGATCCCGACGTTCTGGTAACCAACCTGCCGCACAGAACCACTAGCGCGATCATCTGCTCCCGCTATTCCGCTGGCACGCGATGGCTGCCTTCGAGTTGACTACTGATAGGGGGCAAATATCATAATACGTCCTGAACGGGCCCGAAATGGTGGCTCAATACAGCTATCGTCACGACCGCGAGAACGTGTCTGGAGGCTTGAGAGAAATTCCTAACTTTTCAGACGGGGGTCTGATCAGTATTGATTCATTTTCCGACTGAAATAATAATTTAAGCCGAAGCGCTATATAGACTCTAATGTAGCCATGTCAGGGAGTGAGCAGCAACGCCAACGTACAGGCGCTCAACCATTATTCGTCCTCAGCGAGGACACCGAACGGACGAAAGGAGAAGACGCACAGACAGCAAACAGTCAGGCCGGCCGTGCAGTGGCTGAGTCAGTCAGAACCACTCTCGGGCCAAACGGCATGGACAAGATGCTGGTCTCCGATTCCGGGGATGTGGTCGTGACCAACGACGGGAAGACCATACTCGAGGAGATGGATATCGAGCACCCAGCCGCAGAGATGCTCGTCGAGGTTGCCGAAAACCAGGCCGAAGAAGTGGGCGACGGTACCACGACGGCCGTCGCACTGGCGGGAAAACTGCTGGATGAGACTGAGAGTCTTCTCATGGACGATATTCACCCGACGACGATTATCCAGGGATACCGCGAAGCGTTATCCCAGGCTCAACAGACAATCGAGAGTCTGACGCTCGATGTCGAGCTCGACGACGATCATCTTCGACAGGTGGCCCAGACTAGTATGACTAGCGGCGGAGTCGGTGGGTTAACTCCCGAGGCTCTCGCAGGTCTAATAATCGACGCTGTACGGGCCGTTCGACGCGGCGACGGTATAGGTCGTGACGCACTCGCAGTCAAGGCTCAGCCAGGCCGGGTCGCCTCTGCGTCGCGTCTTGTCGATGGCATCGTCCGCGAGTTTGACGTAGCCGGAATTGAACACCCTGGGGAGGTTACCGATGCGTCGATTGCGATTATCGATACGGATCTCGAATCCCCAGAGACCGATATCGATGCCGACTACCAGTTCGACTCGACCGACCAGTTTTCTGCGGCCGTGCAGGCGGAAGAACAGCGATTACGCGAGTACGCCGAGACGATTGCCAACGCTGGTGCAGATGCCGTGTTCGTGACCGGCGATATCGCAGATACCACAGCGGGTGCACTGAGTGGTGATGGAGTCGTCTCGTTCGAAAATGTGGACACATCTGCGGCGAATGATATCGCTGCCTTGACCGGTGCCGAGACGGTCGCACGGGTAGAGGAACTCGACGGCGACGCGATTGGAACTGCAGATTCGGTAGCTATCGAGGAGTACGACGAGCAACTCACGTTTATCGAGGGGGGCGCCGGTGGCTCCGCCGCAACGCTGTTTGTCCGCGGCGGCACCGAACATGCCTTAGATGAACTCGAGCGTTCGGTTGAAAGCGGGATTGATACTGTCGCCGCCGCTATTGAGAGTGAGGCGGTGATCCCTGGCGGCGGTGCCGCCGAGATTGCAGTCGCCAAGGCCGTGCGAGAGACTGCCTCCAGTTTCGAGGGTCGCGAACAACTCGCTATTGAAGCGTTCGCAGATGCCGTCGAATCTATCCCCCGAACGCTAGCGAGAAACGCTGGCACTGATCCAATCGACGCGCTGGTCGAACTTCGAGCAGCTAACACAGAAGGTACCGCTGGTCTCATCGGCTCTAAGGCCGATATCGCCGATCCCGTGGAGCGGGGTGTCATCGACCCGGTATCTGTCAAGTCCGAAGCAATCACTTCGGCCGCTGAAACCGCTACAATGATCTCCCGGATCGACGACGTGATCTCTGCGTCCTGACCGGGCCGACACAGTGGGTCGACTCACCCACTACCCTGTTGTGACGCTGAAGTGCTGATCCTCGAATAGGACCCCGGAAGTACGTGTCGGAGACGCGGAAGCTCAGCGACCCGTTAGTAATGAACCGTTCAACCAGCCATCGTCTCACCTCTGTCGACAGTACAGTAACTGCAGTGAATATTATCAAACGATAATTCTCTCGCTGCCGGTTCGAGAACGGAGATTCTGAACCCCGGCCTCAAGATCCGGGGTATCAGTCGTCTGATTCGGCTTCGTCAACGTCGACAGCGGCTTCTTGCTCGGCGGCAACTTCTGCAGGTCTTGCGTCGAGCGTCAGTTTCTGCACCTCTACGCGGCGCAGCGGATACACCGTTTTCGCGTCGCCGTAGATCGCCGAGGAGAGCCGTCCCTCGACAATCGAATCGATGAGACCCTCGAAGTCTCGCTCCAGACCAGCCGCATTGACCTGGTCAATCATGATCCGCCGGATCGCCCGCTCCTGGGAGCGGTCGGCCTTTTTTGTGGTGAATGCTACCGGCTGGATCTTCACCCGGTAATCGTCGGTCGTCAAGACAGTCACTGACGCCTCGACTTTGGACGCTCCGCGCCGCACCAGCGAGCGCAGGTAATCCCGGGTCAACTCGTGTTTAATAAACTCCGTATAAGCGGTATCGGAGCCTACGTCGGTGATTCTGAAGGTGAGTTTCGTGTTGTTGGCGCCGGCGTCGTTGGTGATGTCGCCTAACGTCGTCTCGATCGTGCGATCGATGACTTGATCCGGCTCTTCTGCCACTGTCTCACCGAGTTCCGCTCGGTCGAACTGTTCGGGCGCGAGTATACTATACCACTGTTTCCCTCGCTTCTGCTTGGATACTGATCGTTCACTCATGTATTGTCTTGATGTTGGTCGGCCATGGTAGTGCTTTCGGGAGCATCCACGGTAGCGGAGACTGCGTCGAGAACCGTCTCCGCGACGGTCACGTTCACCACGTAATCGTCCACCGACGATTCGAGACCGCCAGTGGTTTGCCGCTCAATGTACGTGGTGACACGACCGTTCGTCACGGTCGTTCGCATTGAGTCGGTGTTATCTGGTCGAACCGCGGCTGCAATCGTCTCAGCATCACGATGTGTGGTTTGGATCTTCGCTGTTCGAGATCCGTCCACACTGGTTGTTACGTCACGCTCGGAGTCAGCCTCAGCGGGCAGGCGGTCGTGATCATCACGAGCGGGGTTACTCTCCAGACTCCCATCCGGCTGGTCGTCACCTCTGTCGCTGTGGTCCGTCATAATCGCTCTCTGACTGCGGCGACGAATTCGGTCTTATCCCCCTGGATTCGGGCTCGACCCCGCATAGCTGTGCCCCCGCCGACTCCGCCAGTCTCGGCAGCAGCCGAGGCCGTCACGTCGCCAATCTCTCGCGGCTCAGTCGTGATTACGACAGCGTCTGTGTAGTCGGGGTCCGATTCAGATTCATCAGTAAGAGCGATTACCGCCGGCTCGGGCGATTGGAAGTCACGGGCCAATCGTGCAATTGTCGGCAACGTTGTGCTGGCTGCCGAGACTCGGAACACAGTTGCCCCATCGTACCGGCCTATGGTCGCCTCATCGAGTCCACGGTGAGCGGCCCGGCCGTGTGACCGCCAGATATCGAGAGCTTGCTTCCGAGCCGGTTGTGGGTCAGTTGCCAGCATCAGCGCGAGTCCCTGCCCGGGAGCCTCGAGGGCGAGCGCAGAGAGGATGTCGGCGTATCCTCCAACGCTTGCGAAGGGTTCGTCAGTCACGTACGGCCGCAACACCCGTTCCACCGCGGCGGCGCCGCGATCCGACACAACCTCACACCGTGTCACCTCGACTGCGAGTGCTGACGCCAGCCGTCGCCTGTCGTCGTCACTGTGGTTGTCGGCACCAGCGGGGTCACCATTCTCGGGGTCGACCACTTCTCCGAGCGCGAACTCATCGAGAAGCCGTTCTGCACTTTCAGGATCGCCAGACGCCGGGACTCGTAACAGCGTCGACGAACACAGATCGCGTCCCCATGCTGGTGTAGGGAACGCGACTCCGGGGTGACGGCTGACTCGCTCGCAATCTTTGGCGGCTGCCAGCGCGGCCCCAGAACTATCGGTGCCGAGCATCGACCCTGCGGCGACGACTCCTGCCAGCGCGAGAACCGGATCCGGCTCACCATCGAATTCCCTCGCGACTGCGAACGCCGTACTACTCGCAGGCTGTGGGTACCCGGAAATCGACGTGTCGGCAGTCGTCTCATCAGTCCCGACACTCACACAGACGGCGTCAGCCGGTCCCGCATCGACATTGATATGTCCGGGCGAGTCTGGGCTGATGGTTTCGATTTTGAACGGGATACTGGATGCGCGCAGCGCCTCGGCCACCAGCCCCGCAGCTGCGAGACTGTCGCCGGTTTGTGTGGCGACGAGTCTCACGAACGCGGCCTCTCGGAGGAGACTCACTACGCCGGCGGGAGCCGAGTCAGCAGCGGTGCGCGCTTCAGACATCCGTTACTGGCCCTCAAGCAGTTCGACGGCGATTTCATGGCTGTAGACGAAGTCTTCGTCTAGTTTGCCGCCACGATGATAGTCCGCGAGTCGGCGGATCTTCGCTTCGGTATTCTGTAGCGCCCGCTTGTTTTGGACATCCTGCGGATGTTCTCCCATGTGCTCGCGCAGCCGAATCGCCCGTTCGATGAGGTTCCGAAGGTCCGATGGAATCTCGGGGGCCGCGTCGTGGTCTTCGAGAATTTCGGTCACCTTCTTGCCAGTTGCCAGTTTCACGTCAGGTATTGGAACGCCTCTGACTCCTTCATCGCGCAATTTCAGGCCGATTACAGCAGGCTCGTGGCCCTGCTCAGCCAACTCGACGACGCGGTCCTCAATAGCGTCCGCGTCGACATCACTCCACTCCGGTGGGTCGTCTACCGTGGGTCGGTCCGAACCGGACGAGCCACGGCGTCGTGTGTGCATTCGTGCCATATATGAGTTGGAACGGCACAACCGCAGAATGTGTGATAGCGGCTGTCCCCTCGATCACGAGCGCACAGCCGAACGCACTACCGCAATCCCAAGCGCACCACACGCGAGTCAGATTTGCGGCTATACTGTTCCCACCTGTCTAGAGTGGAGTCTCTCACATAGGGGTTTCCCTTCCGACACAGTCCAGTGCTGTCGCCCGCAGAGCCGACAGTCACAACACAGACAGACCGAAACTGTGGTCAGGGCTGCACGCAGGCCCGAATAACAGCTTTTCTGCTCGAGGAGACACAGGTTGGTGATCTCGGGTTCATGAATCACACGGGTCAGATTGACATCCTCCTCCGCGTGACCGCGTCGCCTGCGCGTGACTGCCCGCCAGACGCAGTCTGGCGACGGCCGAATCCTGAGCGGTGGAGATTGCAGGGTTGCAGAACCACCGAGCATCCACCTCGGGAAGAATCCGTGGGGATGCTCATG
>JAQCMZ010000053.1 GCA_028274825.1 Haloferacaceae archaeon | reverse complement strand
CAGCGTTTTTGGAAACCCGTGGGCTGTTCTTGGGGTGTCAGGCCTCGTGTTCACCTTCGGATTGTGGGCACGCAATATCACCGGCGGTATCATCATCGGGATCCTGGCGACGGCAGTCACCGGGTGGGCGCTCACGCTCGGCGGTGTCTTCAAGCAGGGTGTGATCACCCCTGATACGCTGCCGGCAGCTCAGTACGATATCACGCCACTTGCCGGCGCGTTCGTCTCGGGGTTGTCCGATGTCGACCCCCTCACTTTCGCACTGGTGGTGTTTACGTTCTTTTTCGTCGATTTCTTTGACACTGCGGGGACACTTATCGGCGTCTCGCAGTTCGGCAACTTTCTCGACAATGACGGCAATCTCCCCGAGATGGAACGGCCGTTAATGGCCGATGCTGTCGGGACGACAGCCGGCGCGATACTGGGTACGTCTACCGTGACCACCTACATCGAGTCGTCGGCAGGGGTCGAAGAAGGCGGTCGGACCGGATTGACGGCGTTGGTTATCGCCCTCGGATTCCTCGCATCGCTCGTGGTGATCCCGTTTGTCGCCGCGATCCCGCCTTACGCTTCCTTTATTGCCGTCATCATCGTCGGGGTAATGATGCTCCAGGGAATCGCTGAAGTGGACTGGTCGAATCCAGCGTGGGCGGTCTCAGCCGGCCTTACCGTTACTGTCATGCCGTTTGCCTACTCGATTGCTGACGGATTGGCCGCCGGCATCGTCGCGTATCCACTCATCAAAATCGCAGTCGGCGAATACGGCGACGTTCGACCCGGACAATACCTCATCGCGGCGCTTCTCGCGAGTTACTATGTGCTCCAGACCCGCGGGTTAATCCTCTGATACCGTCGGGGTACGCCACTCCCAATTCAGTCACGACTGGGTCGGCAAACTCATACCAGCACGAGACTCCCGTCACCCGCGTTACCGATTGGAAACTGATAGAATTCGAGATACGCTGTGTGTTAAATGTACACACGACCGACGCTGTCTTATGTTACCAGTGAATCATATTCATTGATGTCGGATCTCATCTTGTACGAACTTGAGGGCTGCCCGTACTGTGCAAAGGTCATTACACAACTCGACGAACTCGGGCTTGAGTATGAATCACGGATGGTCCCGCGTTCACATAGCGAGCGGACAGAAGTCGAGGAAGTGAGTGGACAAACTGGTGTGCCAGTACTCATCGACGAGGACAACGGCGTTGACGGAATGGCCGAAAGCGACGATATCGTTGATTATCTTCAAGAATCATACGCCTGACGATAGGTGTCAGCTACCTACGGCTGTAGTCGTTCAACTGCATTTCAGAGAGAACCTCCAAAGCGTCTCTTACTCATCACAGCCGTAGGTGTCTGCTGTGTCACTCCGTGAACTGTCATGGAGGTATTCTGTGGCATTCGGGTTGAGCTACCGGTTGTCGGTAAGCCGAGTTCGGTAGTCAGTGTAGATACCTGCTGACCGCGTTGTCAACTACTGTTACCGCGGCCGGGTCTGTGCTCGATCTGTATCGCTGGGGGTGTTCTTTTGTACTGCGACTGCATTCCCCGTTGATTGAACGATATTGAAGGCGGTCATCAGGTCGGTACGGGTCACCAGCCCAACGAAATCGCTATCAACCGTGACGACCGGGAGTCGACCGATATCCTCTGAGTCCATCAACTGCATCGCTTCCATCGCACCAGTGCCAGGCTCGACAGTGATAACAGACGCTGCCATGATGTCCGAGACGCGATACGCGTCCCGCTCGACTTCACGGAGTTCTCGAGCGTCCTCGAGAGTGACCAGCCCGACGAGGTCGTCGTCTTCCACTACAGGGTACCCGGTGTGCCGCTCTCGAAACATCCGCTCCATCAGTTGTTGGGCAGTCACGTCTGTGGGAACTACTTGCAGTTCCGAACGCGGTGTCATGATGTCGGCGACAGTCACTCCTTCGAATGCGGATTTCATAGCCGTCTGCTGGGCTTCACCAGACGCAGCAACGTAGATGAATAGCGCCAACAGGATGAGAAACCAGTTGGTGAACACTCCAACGATCCCCATGAGAAACGCAAAGACTTTGCCAACCTCAGCCGCCAGTTGTGTGGCGCGAGCGTGTGGCCGATCACGGGCCAGTAGCGCCCGCAGAACCCGCCCTCCATCCATCGGGAACGCGGGTAACATGTTGAACACCGCCAAAGCCACGTTGATTACTGCGAGATACCCGAGGACGAATCGGCCGGCGTGAAATGTGTCGGGAAATGAGAGAAACCCGGCATAACAGATAAGCCCGATACCGACGCTGACGAACGGCCCTGCGACAGCGATCCAAAACTCGTGACGCCAGTTTTCCGGTATCTCGACGAAACTCGCCATCCCACCCAGTAGCCACAGAGAAATCGAATCAATCTCGTACCCGAATCGGATAGCTACCAGTGAGTGGCCAAACTCGTGCAGGAGCACGCCAGCGAACAGTCCGATAGCGGCCGCAGACCCGAGCACCCAGGGTCGCCACTCACCCGCGAGCGCCCCCGTCTCGATTCCCGCATCGAGCACGTTGTTGAGGATCCCCGCTAACTGGGCAATATCCCATCCGATGAGGGCGGCAAACAACGGAAGCACGAACAGAAACGTCCAGTTGAGTCGAATTGGGATACCAAAGGCACTCCCAATGGTGATTCCGCGCATATACATATCTACATACGCCGATAATATAAACTGGGTGACTACGCGGCTACGACCTTCAGAGCCGGTGAGCAGCCTGTGCCGTGAAGTTCACACAGAGGCGAGGCGGATGTCCACGGTTTCAATCGGGGGTAACTGACAAGACTGGACTCCAGACCTGGAGTGAGCCCACCGCGAGTTGTCGGGGATTTCCCACCTACTACGGGCTGGGCGTTCACTTCGGATCTCTGGTAACTCAGATAGTCTCCACCGACAAGTGTATACTGCGGCAGTCTTGAATCGAACCATGTCAGATCACGCGATTACCCGCGGTGGGGCTGTAGAGTACAACCCGGTTGGAGCTGCAGACGGACTCCAGAAGGGGGTTCTGTTGGATGCTGACAACGGGGCACCGAACTTCGCTCTCAGGCGATTCGAATTGGCGACCGACGCCGAGGTTCCTCACCACACCAACCAGGTGGAACACGAACAGTACGTAATCGAGGGTGAATACATCGTCGGAATTGAAGACGACGAGTACACAGTTTCTGCGGGGGACTCACTGCTAATCCCTGCCGGTGCAGTCCACTGGTATCGTAACAAAGGGGGACCTCGCGGGGCGTTCCTCTGTGCGGTCCCACACGGTGACGACGAGATCGAACTCGTGGAGTAATCGTCCTGATTGATGCGGGCAGATTTTTTACATGCTAGTTTCTGCATTGATACGATGGCAAAACGATCGGAGCCGGGGCCTGGATCGGATCACGTGGAGACGGCCGCCGGCCTCAAAGAGGTAGTTAATGACATATCCTGGACAGCAGGGGCGCTGGCCGGAGCGATTGCAACCATCGCGATGGGACTCGTAATGGTGGTCACGGACGTAGCGACGCTTCAGTTAGCGATTGCCGCGCTATACGCACAGGAGGGATTTCTTGCTGGGTGGACTGCCCACGTTGCGCATGGAACCCTGTTCGGATTGATCTTTGCGGCCTTCTTCGCTGACCCGACTCTGGAGTCGATTCCACAGTCCTACTGGCGATCCGGGATCGCAGGGCTGGTGTATGGCACGATATTGGCGGTCGTGGGCGCGGGGCTGATCATGCCGATGTGGCTGAATGCGATGGGATTTGCGTCGCCGCCCAGCATTCCAAACGTCACCGTACCGGCGCTTCTGTGGCACTTCGTCTACGGGACTGTCCTTGGCGTGTTGTACCCAGCTCTGCTAAATCGGTAGTCAGTATCCGCAACAAGAGCACTCCTGTCTCACGAGAGCCCGACAGTCACAAACCCAATATAATACTCAGCTTTGAACGTTGAACTAGGAGCGTGACGTAGGCGGTAGCGAAAACGGATGATGCCGATTACAGACTTCTTGTCGTGTACGCACGTGTTCGACGAGTTTGAGTCGTTGTCATCTGCGCAATGTCATCACGCGAAAACCTACGCCACCGGTCTTGTTGCGGCCAGCAACAAGACCGTGGCAGGCATCGCACGCGAAGTCCTTCCAGCTGGAGACAAACGCGCTCTCAACAAGTTCCTCACCGAGTACAACTGGGACGAACAGCAATT
>JAQCMZ010000039.1 GCA_028274825.1 Haloferacaceae archaeon | reverse complement strand
CACGGTGCTCCCGAGCTTCCAACAGTCTGAGACTCTGGGCCGGGCAGGCTGGGTATTACCAGTGCCGACCTTTGAGATAACTCGTCACTCACGGGAAGGACGGGGTTCTCTCGCTGAATCAAGACAGTCGACTCAGTGAAGCCGTGGGTCTCCGCCGCGCATCATTTATACCCGAAGCCGACCAATCACTTGCTATGCCACAGCACGCCGGTGGCGTCGAAACGGAGCTGATGGACGAGCCCCACGTCGCCGGCCATCGCGTGTCTGTCCGCCGGATCCACGCCCTCGTCGAGGACCGGGGCCTCGACGCCAGAGCGGTTGCTGACCGGCTCGCACTCGATGTCAGTGACGTCTACCGCGCACTGGCCTACTACCACGACAACCCCCGGCAGATGGCGGATCTCGAACGACGACGCACCCGTCGCATCAAGGCGTCACGCGACCGCGGTGCGGTGACGGGCCCCGAGGACGTGTAGATGCCGTTCCGGCTGTTGCTTGACGAGATGACCGAAGCGAGCCTCGCCGAGTACTGTCGAAAGCTCGGCCACGATACGGAGCGTGTTGTGACCGTTGCTGACCTCGGCGCCGGAAGCGACGATGCGGACATCATTGCCTACGCCGAACGTGAGCATAGACTCCTCGTGACATACGACGACGATTTTCTCGCCGGCCACGACGCTCCCGATCGGGTCGGCGTCCTGTTCCAGCCGGACGATAGGACACCACCGTTCGAGACGGCCACGATCATCGATACCATTGCGGACCACACCGATCAAGAGACAATCCGCGACCACGACGAGCCGTTTCACCTGACGACGGGCTGGCTGTGAATTCGGATTGACCTCCTCCCCCGCGTGAACGCGGGGGAATCCCGAGCGTTGGGATATTAGGGTTTCGCGTCACCCGGCGGTTGCTCGCGGTTGGAATCCCCGAGTCCGGCTGAAGTGGATGACGCGAGGCTGGGCCAAACAGCCGTTATCGCTATCCCCGAGTGGGGGAGTCACGCTTAGCGTTTCTTGCCTGATGTTGTCGGCTCCGTTCACATCGCCATGCGCGACCACGCCGCACCGGTCACACTTCCACAGCCCACGTTCAACACGACTGTCGGCATCCTCGTGCCCGCACACGCTACATGTGGATGATGTACCGCGTTCGTCGGGCATTTCTACCTCGATACCGCGCTCACGAGCTTTGTAGTCCAACAAGGTCATCAACCGCTTGTACGCCCAATTATCGAGGCGTTTGTTGCCGTGCCTCCCCCAGTCGTCTTCGTTCACCCCGCTTGGGTCGCCTACAACGAGTGTTCCTACGTTGTGCTCAACACACCGTTCAACGATGTCTTTCGACAGGGCGTGGAGGAAGTGATCTTTCCGCCGGGCAAGCTTTTCACGCGCCCACTGTGCCGTCTGACTGGGGCCGTGGTCACCCTCCGTCTGGTACTCTTCTTGCTGGAAGTAGTGCTTGTCTTCACGCAACGTGTTCCCTGGATACAGCAGAGCGTCGTCAGGGAACGCGACGGCGGCAGGATTACAGATACCCAGATCAACACCTGCTGTCTTCTCGCCGGGCGACTTTGCGGCGATCTCTTCCTCGCAGACGACGTGCAACTCCCACCGACCTTTTCCGGCATTGTAAACAGCGCGTACCTGCTGAACGGTCTCTATTTCGACTTCCGGTGGGGCTTGGTATTCACAGAGGATGAAATCGCGTCCGTCTTTGTGGTTTTTGCCTTTGCTCAGACGGATTCTGTCGTGTTTCGTGTCGTGGCGAATGCCTTTTTTCTTCCACGTCACGGTCGAGCGCGGATGGTCTTCGTGGACTCTGTTGCCGTCATTATCGTAGTAGTTGCGTTTGCGGTAGCCCGGTGGGTTGTCCCGGTTGTCATCGGAGCCGAACCACGAACTGAAGGCTTCAGAAAGCTCTTCGAGAACTTTCTGACTGGACTGGCTATGCAGTCCCTTGTATTTCGGGTGGGTTTTCAGTTCGCGTTTGAGTTCGCCTTCATCGGGGATTTCGCCGGTTTCGTCCCACTGCTGGCGAGCGTAGTAGTTGGCGACGTTCCAGAGTTTGGATGCCGACCAGCCGTGTCTGTCAAGCGCACCAGCCACTTGCGAGTGGTTCTGGATGCGGCAGACATAGGTGCGGCGTGTTGTCGGCATCCGTTACATATTGTTATGAAGTCGGGTTGTTTAAAAATGTGAATATCCAGCCGTGGTATAACTGGTAGTCTGCGTGGTAGAGTGACGGCGCGTATCCACGCCGTGAACGGCGTGGTATTGCGCCTGTTCAGCCTATAATTTCGGCAATTCGGCTTTCCCGTCTGTGGAGCCCCTACTTGAGGCGGCTTCCCAACCGTGGTCCACTCGCGTTGTTGCCCGCAACTGAGGTAGATAATTTCTCGAGAAAGATATTTGATGCTCGTGCACATAGGAGCCGATATGACAGCGGAGCGCTGGGACGATATCAACGAACACGTCGAGGAGGAGTGGAAAGCGGAGACCACACCGTTCGAGCGCGTGTACGAGGTCGTCGAGCAGACACGCGAGGGGCACTCGGCCGCCGAACTCGCCGAGCGCGCCCTGGTGAGCGAGCCGACGGCCCGTCGACACTGCAAGGCGCTGGTGAATACGGGATTCGCCGAGACGGAGCGCGAGGGGCAAACGACCCTCTACAGGCGAAACGCCGACCGGGCGCTCGTCTCGCGGATCCACCAACTCCGTGCGGATACGTCCCGTGACGAGCTCCTTGACGGTATCGAACGGATGAAAACGGAGCTCCAGCGCTACCAGGACGAGTACGGTGTGATCTCCCCCGAGGATCTCGCCCGGACGCTCGACGGTGACGAGACGGCGGGGTGGGAGGACCTCAGTGCGTGGAAGACCACCCGCCGGAACCTCGCCGTTGCACAGGCGGCCCTCGCCTACGAGGAAGCCAGCCACCACCTCACCGCGTAAGCTAACCCACGGCTAGCGCCGTGGGCTTTCAGCGTGGACTCCCGCTCTGGCCGATTCCCCGGCAGGAGGGTCATATTCTCCGTTCGCGTTCAATATCCCGCTGTTCAAGCGCACGCCTACGGGTGCGCCTCCGCCGTCTCCAGTCTGGTTCCGGCGGAGATACCGCAAACCGATGTTCTTCGCGGCATTGTAGTCGGCGTGGTTCTCGTACCCGCACTCCTGGCACTCAAAACTCTCACTGCCCCGGTTGTCCGGGTGTGTAAAGCCACAGTGAGAACACCGTCGAGACGTATTCTCCGGGGCAACCTGTTCCACGTCGATACCGTACTCTGCGGCCTTGTACTCGACGTACTCGTAGAGCCGGTTGAACGCCCACTTGTGCCCCCACGACGCGCCAGTGCGTTCACGAATGTCGGTTAAGTCCTCGAACGCTATCACCGAACACCCGTACTCGCGAGCTTCAGCTACCAGCTCGTTCGAGATGCAGTGAAGTGTCTGCTTGAAGCGCCCCTCTTCTTTCCGTCCGACCGCCTGCATAGTTTCGTGCGCCCAGCGCGTGCCGCATTGCTGTAAGTCGCCACGGCGCTGTTCGTATTCACGCCGCCAGTGGTCGAACTCGTCGCCCGTCCAGAACGTGCCAGTTGAGGCAACTGCGAGATTGTTCACGCCGAAGTCTACCCCAAGAACCGTTCCGTTCTCGATGGTCGCCTGTTCCGGCGTGTCGGACGTTACTTCCTTCTTGCAGTGGATGTGAAGCATCCAGTTGCCGTTCGTGTAGTGCAGTTCTGCCCCAGTCGTTTCGTACCCGTCGGAAAAGAAGTATTTCGCGTGGGGCGTGTCTCGATCCTCATCAGGTAGCACGTAGTCGGCTTCAATGCGACCGTCAGTGGTAGCGAGGCTCACGTACTCGTCGTGGAACGTGGCAGTGCGGTGGTCGTAGACGACATGCGGGCTAGTGAAGTGGGGCATCGATGCTTTCTTCGCCTGCTTCCACTTCTCGACCGTGCTCTTGCAGGCGTCGGCGGCCTTGTTGCGAGCAGCTTGGACGTGGTTGCTATGCAGGCTGGTTCCCTCACGCATGTCGTCGTACGTTTCATGATGGAGCGTGGTCTTGCTCGTGGTGACGTATTCACCGTCGAAAGCGTGGTGTGTCACGTAGTTGGCCGCCCACAGGAACTCGTCTACGGTGTCGCGGAGAAGTGCGGCGTCAGGACTGTCCACGTCGAGTTTGACCGGGACAGTGCGCCGCTTCTCCATACTGCATATGTGTGGGTAATAATTCAAAAACCTCGGGGAGTCGGCCCTGTCGGAGTCGGTGGGTTGTTGCACGGAGCGGACGCGCTTCCTCCCACTCCTGAAGGAGTTGGTTTCCGCGCTGTATCCGCTGTGAGCGACGGCGACCGAGCCGGTGTGTTCGGTCCGCTCGACCTGCCCGCACTCCAGCGGATCCGCACGCTCTGGCTCGAGACCGAGCCGCTGGTCGAAACGACGGGCTACGACGACCCCATCTCGCCGACCGAACTCCGCATCCACATCGCCGACGGACTCGGACCTGCGGAAACTGCCCGCCAGTGACACGTAGCGAGCGGAAGCCCACCCCTTCAGGGGTAGGTGTGAGCGACAGCATAGCCCCGCAGTCTACGCGCTATTGCTCGTCCGGATGTTCCACCGCTTCCAACCCCGCTTCGATAATCTCCCGATAGGCCGCTTCAAGGGGCATATCCTGCTGTTCGGCGTAGTCTTTCACGCGCCCGTTCAACGTGTGCGAGATGTCGATGTTCGGTCGCATCGTCTCTGTCCAAAAGACATTTAGACACAGAAGTACAAGTGTCTGTTGTCGTGAGGCGAGCCAACACGTTCGCGGTGCGCCCGCTCTCCGAGCAGGACGAGCAACTGCTCCGCGACCTATTGGACGCCTCCGCCAGCCTGTGGAACGAACTGAACTACGAACGTCGCCAGAACTTTTTCGAGGGCAGGTCAGTGTGGGATACCGCCGACTACCGCAAGCAGTACGTCGGCGTCCTCGGTTCCGCCACCGCCCAACAAGTCATCCGCAAGAACAGCGAGGCGTGGCGGTCGTTCTTCGCTGCCCGAGAGGATAGCGAGGACACCGCCCCGCCCGGCTACTGGGGCAACGAGAACGACGGCAGGGCGTTACGGACGTACATCCGCAACGACCAGTACACCCTGGAAACCGGCGAGCGGAGTCGCCTCGAAATCCCTGTTGGCCAAGACCTGAAAGACGAGTACGGGCTTGGCTACCACGACCGCCTGCGCCTCGAAGTCGCTGGCGACCCGAAATGGGAGGGCCCACAGGGCCGGTTGGAACTGTACTACGACGAGGTGGACGACACGTTCAGGGCCATTCAACCCGTCACCGTACCTGATTCTCGACGGGATTCACCACTAGCCGAGGAATCGGCTGCTCTGGACGTGGGCGCAAACAACCTCGTCGCCTGTACCACCACGACCGGCCAGCAGTACTGCTACGAGGGACGCAGCCTGTTCGACCGCTTCCGCGAAACGACCGAGGAAATTGCCCGCTTGCAGTCGAAACTCCGCGAGGGTCGGTACAGCAGTCGCCGGATTCGACGGTTGTATCGAAAGCGAACACGACGGCGCGACCACGCACAGGATGCGCTCGTGCGGGACTTGATGGACCGACTGTACGACGAGGGGGTTGCCACCGTGTACGTGGGCGACCTTACCGACGTGCTGTCGGCACACTGGTCGGTCAGGGTAAACGAGAAGACGCACAACTTCTGGGCGTATCGCTCGTTCATCGACCGTCTCGCCACGACCGCCGAGGAGTACGGCATCACGGTCAAAGTCGAGTCGGAAGCGTACACGACGGCGGAGTGCCCTGTGTGTGGCGAGCGCGAGCAGACTGAGCGGTACGGCGACGTGTTTCGGTGTTCGTGTGGATACGAGGGGCACGCCGACCTCGGTGCGTCGCGGACGTTCCTCGAACGGCAGGCTGGCACGAATCTGGAAGTCGGGTCGATGGCACGGCCTGTGCGCCTCACGTGGGACGACCACAACTGGTCGGAGATACCACACTCTCCCGAGAGGGCCAGTCCCAAGGAGGAGCGCACAAACCAGAGTACCCGAGAGGGGAAACTTGCCTCCGTGGGTACGGCATAGCCAACATCCCCACCGGAGGAATCCCACCCCTTCAGGGGTGAGAGGATGTCAAGCGGGCCGTCCACGCGCTCTGGAGGGCGGCCTACGACCATGACGAGACGGGCCGGCTGAACAGTCGCTCGAATCCGCCATAGTCGTCGGGAAGCTGTGGCGCCACGCTCCCTCTGCGAGATGTATTTCGGCCGACGTACTGTCTCTCCAGCAGATATCGTGAGGGAATGACCCAGGCTTTATAAGTAGACACTCTGTTCGAGAGAACGAATGACGTCTGGATGGCGGTACCGGGTCGCAAGCGTCGCGGGGACGGTCGCCCTGACGGCCGTCGCCGTGACGGTGGCGAACTATCCCGCCGTCCAGGACGCCTTCGCGATGGTGCCCTACCTCGGCCGGCCGGCGCCGGTCGTCCTCTCGAACGGGGCGCTCACGTTCGCGCTGCTGACGATGCTGGTGGCCGTGTTCGTGACTGTTTGGCCGCTGTTCAAGCCCCAGCCCCGGCGGACGCTGGATACCATCTTCCTCACGGAGAAACGTCTCGGAGTTGCCCTGCTGGGGATGGCCGCGCTCGGCTACTTCGACTACACCTTCCGGCTCCCCCGGAGTACGCTCCTGCTGACTGCGGCGGCGCTGTCGATCCTGTTGCCGGTCTGGATGGTCGCGATCCGGCGCCGCCCCTCCCAGCAGTCCCGGGCGGTGCTGGTCGGTGACGACACCGAGGCGATGCGGGACCTGCTCGAGGCGACCAACCTGCCCGTGATCGGCTACGTCGCGCCGCCGAGCCCCTACCAGCGCGAGGGGACGCCCTCCCGCGGGATGGCCGACGGTGGGCGGGTGGAGCAGGTGAGTGCGTTCGGAGAGTTGCCGCGGCTGGGTGGCCTCTCGCGGCTCGAGGAGGTGCTCGTCGAGGAGGACGTCGACACGGTGCTGGTGGCTTTCGCGGAATCGGACCGGGCGGAGTTCTTCGGGGCGCTCGATACCTGCCACGAGTATGGCGTGTCGGTGCTGGCGCATCGGGCGCACGCCGCGCATGTACTCACGCGCGGAATGAGTGAGAACGAGGAACTCGTTGAACTCGACCTCGAACCGTGGGACTGGCTGGACCACGTGGTGAAACGCACCTTCGACATCGGCTTTGCCGGTGTCGGGTTGCTAGTGCTCTCACCACTGATTGTGGTGATCGCGGTGGCGGTGAAACTCGATTCGCCGGGGCCAGTGCTGTACAGCCAGAAACGGACTGCGGAGTTCGGTGACGTCTTTACTATCCACAAGTTCCGGAGCATGGTACCAGAGGGTGAGGAGGTGGCTCCGGGTGAAGAGGATGAACGAGTAACTCGCATCGGGCGAATCTTACGTCGAACGCATCTGGACGAGATCCCGCAGCTCTGGTCGATCTTGATCGGCGATATGAGTGTTGTTGGCCCACGGGCGGCGTGGACTGACGAGGAGTTGTTGCTGGAGGATGAGGTGATCGCGTGGCGACAACGGTGGTTCGTGAAGCCGGGTTTGACAGGGTTAGCCCAGATTCGGGGAGCATCGAGTGAGGATCCGCAACAGAAACTCCGGTATGATCTCCAGTACATCCGCGAGCAGTCCTTCTGGTTCGACCTGAAGATCGTGATCCGGCAGGTCTGGCAGGTATTAGGAGATATTGCTGGGGCGATTCGTAGTTGAGATGAGTAAATCTGGCCGCTCTAGGAAATCAAAATACGTATATAAAAAATATGATTTTATTTAGGACAGAAAATTCTCGTAGTGGGGGTGTGATAGGCTTCGTATATGGCTCTTGATGATGGATGTAATCAATCGATTCTTTTCATATCACAATACTTTCCGCCCGAAACTGGTGCTGCGGCGAATCGAGTAGATGAGCTGACAAAGCGTTGGGCAGACGCCGGTCATGATGTGAGCGTGGTTACGTCAGCCCCGGACTACCCTGAAGGAGAAGTATATGATGGGTACGATAATCGCTGGCACCGCGTTGAACGACGATCGGGCGTCACTGTCCATATAGTTCGAACGATTCCAGCATCGAACGCGGGTATGGGGCTCCGTGCGCTCAAATTCATCTGGTTCATGATAGCATCGCTTGCTGTCGGTCTACGAGCAGGCTCTTCACCCGACACTGTCGTTGCAACGAGTCCCCAACCTCTGACCGGCGTCAGCGGAGCAGTGGTGAGTACGCTTCGCCGGGCTACGTTCGTTTTTGAAGTTCGAGATCTGTGGCCTGAGACCATTGTCGCAGTTAGTGATATTGATAGCCGACTTGTCGTCGGAACTATCGAAATCATTGTAAAAATCATATATAGGTTGGCAGACAACGTGGTAATCGTCTCGCGTGCTTTTGAAGACGAAGTTGTAGCAGCCGGTGTTGACCCTGAAGGTATTTGGTACCACCCGAACGGTGTTGATCCTTCTTTCGTCACGGACCAACACAATTCGGCGCCGCTATCTGACGATATCGCTGAGGCGGTCACAAACAGATTCGTAGTATCCTACGTTGGAACTATCGGCAGGGCACACGGTCTAGAGGTTGTACTGGAGGCCGCAGAGGAATTGGAACACGACCATGACGACATCCTGTTTCTCATGGTCGGCTACGGCGCAGAGAAGGACGAACTACAACAGCGTGCTCGGGAACGCAGATTGTCGAATGTGCGCTTTGTTGGACGAAAACCAAAGGAGATGGTACCGTCAATTCTCGCAGCGACGGACGTCTCACTTGTACATTTAAAACCACGCGACCTGTTTGACTTGTTTATTCCATCGAAAATCTTTGAGTCGATGGCTGCCGGTCTCCCGATCGTCATCGGTGTTGGCGGCGAAGCTGAGAGAATCGTTGTTGAGGCGAACGCTGGGCTCCCATTTGAACCTGGTGACGGGGAGGAACTTGCCACCGCCATCCGAGAACTATACAACGACCCTGATAGGTGTCAGCGTCTTGGTGAAAGTGGCCACGAGTTCGTCTGTTCCGAATTCGACTGGGACGGAATAGCAGAGGAGTATCTGAACCATCTTGTTGCTGCTTCCCGCTAGGCCACGGTGATAGCATCAAAAGACACAACACGAGTTGTGCCGACCCAGTAGATAACAAGCCGATGCAATACGTTGTTGGGGCATCTAGACGGCGACTGAATTCGTGTGGAGAGAGATCTGTATGAATGAGCCGACAATTTGTATCCACGGGCTGGGGTATATCGGGCTTCCGACCGCGCTTATGTTCGCTGCCCATGACTATGAGACGCGGGGATACGATACTGATCCAGATGTCCGGGAGACGCTGGCTACCGGTACGGTACCCTATGATGAACCAGAACTGGATCGATACCTTGCTCAGGGCCTGAACAGCGGCCAATTCAAAATCGTTGACGAGGTCGCTCCCGCAGATTGTCACATCATTTGCGTACCGACGCCGTATCAAGAGGAAGAACAAAAGACTGACCTGAGATACGTTGAATCGGCAGCTGAGACGGTCCGGTCTGTCCTTCGGAAGAATGATACTGTTGTACTTGAGTCGACAGTACCACCGGGGACGACCAGTAATGTCCTGCGGCCCATTCTGGAGGGTCGGGAACTGACCGCCGGGGAGAGTTTCACATTAGCGTACAGCCCCGAGACAGTCCTTCCCGGGAAGATTATGACGGAATTGCGAGAAAATGATCGTATCGTTGGCAACATTAGTGACGGTCCAGCAGCGGAGGTTGTCGCACTCTACGAATCGTTCGTTGAGGGTACGATCCGAACTACGGACGCGACAACTGCGGAGTTTGTCAAGCTTATTCAGAACGCGTTCAGGGATACGAATATCGCGTTCGCGAACGAAACTGCCAAACTCGCTCACGAGTTTGGTATCGACTCACGTGAGGCTATTGAACTCGCCAACAAGCACCCTCGCGTCGACATTCTATCGCCAGGTCCCGGAGTCGGGGGTCACTGCTTGCCCATTGACCCGCTTTTTCTCAGACGTGACAACCATGCAACGACGCTTATTGAGGCTGCGCGTGAGGTCAATGACGGGATGGCCGCCTTCGTTGTTGAGCTCCTCAATAGCGTCCTTGGAACAGTTGAAGACCACAGGATCGCGATTTTTGGTGTCGCGTACAAAGGCGGCGTTGACGACACACGTCACAGTCCCAGTCTGGCGCTTGTTGAGCGGCTTACTGACTACAAAAATGCTGATACCGCGGTCCACGACCCGGTCGTCAAATCCGCACGGATTCCGCTTGTTACACAGAAAGAAGCTGTGACCGACGCCGACGCGCTTGTCGTCGTTACTGATCACCCCCAGTTCGAAAGGCTTGAACCTGAACCCATCGGGGAAAAAATGGCTCAGCGCGTTCTCATTGACACGCGAGCGATACTTGATCGCAAACGGTGGCAAGATGCAGGATTCGAGGTCAGACGGATCTGATGGCGCGAATAGCTCACGATCATCGGACATACGTCGAAACGGCGTTGCATAGACGTCCCGAGCAACTCGCTGGCATCGTGCGACGGAAAATTGAGAACGCGCTTCTCCCGCGGCTACCATTCGATATCGATGAGCATTATTCGCGGAAGGTGCCCGAGACGGTCGAGTTAGTCACCGACCCGTTTGTAATCAATTCGCAGCATCTCCGGTTGAGTCTCGACCGAGCGACCCGCGACTCGTACCGCGAGCGGGCGACCGACGCCGCGAACGGAACAGTGACGTTCCTGAACGAAACATATGATTTTGACCCAATCGAATGGCAGACGACACCGCTTGACGCTGAGCCACTCATGTGGTGGTTAAAACTGCAAGGTTGTCTCCATTTCGAATGGCCGATCCTTGGCTATGAAGATGGCCGGGCTGCCCCCGAAACGGTCCGAACAGGATACGAACAGTGGTTTCGGACGTGGTCTGACTCGGCGGAAATAGCGGCGCGGCCGGGCTTCCTAAGGCGGGAATGGCTTCCCCATTCCGTCTCATTACGCATCATCAATTGGGCGAGATATTTGGCATGGGCCGGGGAAACGCTTGACGCCGCCCTTGCAGATGATATCAGCCGACAGATCTACCGGAATGCACTCTTTTTGACAGACCACGTTGAGACTGACATTGGAGGCAATCATCTTGTTGAGAACGCAGCCGCGCTCGTGGCTGCCGGTGTTCTTACGGATACTGATCGGTTCCTTGATCGGGGGCTACGTATCTTCGAGCGGGCGGCCGCGACGCAGTTCTTCGAAGATGGAGGGCACTTCGAACGGTCACCGATGTACCATATTATTGTGACGAGACGGTTCCTCACCGCGCGCGATCTGCTGACAGCAAGCTCGCGATCAGTGCCGACTGCGATAGATAAGACCTGTCGAGAAGCCGTGACATGGTTAACCGCGATGAAACCACCTGACGGACGGATACCGCTGCTCAATGATAGCGTCTTTGAAGAGGCGCTATCACTCTCGGCGTGCCGCCGCTATGCTGAGGCTGTTGGTGTCGATATCCCATCCACCTCTAACGGGACAGACTGTCCAGCGACTGGCTACTACTGGCTTGGTACGGATGAGAGCCGTCTATTGGTAGCCGCTGGGCCGAGTGCTGTTCCACACCTGCCAGCACACGCTCATGTCCATCCAGGCCACATCTCGCTATGGATTGACGGAGACCGGATTCTTTGTGACACTGGAACTTACTCGTACGCGGGAGATGAGCGTCGGCAATTTGCCAGAGGTATCGAGGGGCACAATACCGTTCAGATCGGCGACCACCAACCAGTGGCTATCGCCGACTCGTTCTTGATGGGTGATGTTATTGAGCCGGATGTGGCAGTTGAGAGCGGCCCGGCCACTGCGTTAGCGACTGCCTACGAGAGCGCTCACGGACCGGCATATCGCCATCGACGCGATGTCATTCACGGCGACGGCTGGTGGCTGGTCTGGGATACCATCGACACTAATTGCTCGGAACCTGTCCGGGCCCGATATCATCTCCACCCGGACTGCTCGCTGGGGACGACAGCAGGATCGGGAATAACTGTCGACGGAGAGCAGGTCAGTTCAGCCCCGATCCGTCGGGAAGATGGAGAGGTTTGTCATGCTGTCCCAGTGAGGGCTGGTGGGGTACATGATGAACGAACTGCGTATTTCCCACGGTTCGGTGAGCACTACCAGAGAGACTGTCTCGTCGTTACACTTGGCGACGGTACGACTAGTGGCGGTTGTCTATTTTCAACTGAAGCTGAAGAGGTGACGCTCCAGACAACTGATGGTCGCGTTTCATCAATCACCGTCGACAGTAACCAACAACAAATTCCGCGACTACAGCTCTGAATTTCGGAGACGAAAGGCATATTCCGGCCGATTCTGTCGTGTGACTATGAGACAACTCCAGCAGGACTTCGGCTCGGGAGAACTCGAACTCGCCGAAGTCCCTTCGCCGACACTCCGGCCCGAGGGCGTGCTGGTTTCAACCCGTCATTCGCTGGTTAGTGCAGGAACGGAACGGTCGATGCTTGACCTCGGGCAGAAAAATTTACTCGGGATGGCGCTGGAACGGCCTGACCTCGCCAAAGACGTCATCAAAAAGGTCAAACACGACGGATTGACCTCGACTTATCGCTCTGTTCGGGCTCGCTTAGACGAACCCCAGCCTCTGGGCTACAGTTGCGCCGGGGAGGTCATCAAGGTCGGTGAGAACGTGGAGGACATTACGGTCGGTGACACCGTTGCCTGTGGTGGAGCTGGCTACGCTACCCACGCCGAAGTCAACTACGTACCAGAGAATCTCTGCGTCACAGTCCCCGAGAGCGTAACAACGCAAGAGGCCGCGGTGACCACGGTTGGCGCAATCGCACTACAAGGCGTCCGCCGGCTTGACGCCACGCCTGGCGAACGGGTTGCTGTCATCGGTCTCGGGCTCGTGGGACAGTTGACGGCAAAAATCCTCACGGCGTACGGCTATCCTGTCATCGGATTCGATATCGACCCCTCGAAAGTCGAATCCGTAGACAACATCGACGACGGCGTTGTCATCGGTGAAGACAACCCTGAACGGGCCGTCGACGCATTTACTGATGGCGTCGGCGTCGACGGCGTGCTCATTACAGCCGCGACCGACTCGAGCCAGCCCGTCGAGGTGGCAGCAGATATCTCTCGTGACCGTGGGACCGTCGTCGCCGTCGGAGACGTGGGGATGGAGATCCCGCGGCACGAATATTACGAAAAAGAACTCGACTTCCGTGTCTCACGATCTTACGGTCCCGGCCGATACGACCGCACCTACGAGGAAGAGGGGCTTGATTACCCGATCGGGTTCGTCCGGTGGACGGAACGACGGAATATGCGTGAGTTCATCCGTCTCATCGGCGACGGCCGGCTGGCAGTTGATGATCTCGTCACCCACACGTACGCTGTCGACGAGGCGTTAGACGCATATGACCTCATCATGGACGGCGACGAGTCGTTCATCGGCGTCCTCATTGAGTACCCTGGCGATGCCGACGGTTCGGACACCCGAGTACAGGTGACGAGTGGCGACAAACGACGTGTCGATGGAACGCTTGGGGTTGGCCTCGTCGGGAGCGGCACGTTCGCCACCTCAGTCCTGCTGCCGACAATTGAGGACGTGTCAAGTCTCAGCCTGCACGCAGTCGCGACCGCGAGCGGGGAGAGTGCGCGCGCAACCGCCGAGAAGTACGACGCAGCTTACGCGACGACTGACTACCAGGAACTAATTGAGGACCCGGATGTCGACGTACTGGTTGTCGCAACGCGTCACGACCTCCACGCCGAAATTGCGACGGCCGCGCTGTCGGCGGGCGTTGATGTCCACGTAGAGAAACCGCCTGCCCTCAACGAGGAGGAATTGGCGACGCTCATCGAAGCAGAGCGCAACTCCGACGCCCGCCTGATGGTCGGGTACAACCGCCGGTTCTCTGCCGCCGCAAGAGATACCCAAGAGACATTTCGCGATAGCACGACACCGGTCATCGGCCAGTATCGCGTCAACGTGGACCGCCTGCCCGACGACCACTGGGTGTACGACAGGAATGAGGGAGGTGGCCGCATCGTCGGAGAAATATGCCATTTTGTCGATTTCCTCCAGTTTATCATTGGCGCTCAACCGACTGAGGTGTACGCGGCCAGCCCCGATACTGAAGATGGGAGTCGCCCCGACGACAACGTACAGGCGCTTCTACGTTTTGAGGACGGGTCCCAGGCAACTCTGACCTATACATCGCTGGGCGACGATTCAGTGGCCAAAGAGCGGGTTGAGCTGTTCGGTAGCGGGGAGACAGTTACCGTTGACAATTTCAAGCGCGGCCCATTCAATTTACGACAGGACAAGGGGTTCGAAGCCCAGTTCGAAGCGTTCGCTGACACGATTCGCAACGGGGGCCCCGCACCGATTCCGATGGACGAACTGGTCGCGACAAGTAAAACAACCTTCGCAGTAGCGCACTCGGTTCGGCAAAATGAGCCACGCACTGTTGGTGCGGGATTGCTCGATCCCGACTGACCCTTACTTGACTGCCACGTCGAAGGTGTCGAGCCAGAGCCAGAGCGTGTACAGCGCCCAGATCTTCATCCCGTTATCAGCACGGCCGGCGAAGTGGTCGTCGAGTATCTGTTCGGCAGTCTGGGTGTCGATTGCCCTCGCGAAGCGGTCATCGTTCAGCATCGTCCGGAGGTCGTCTCTGAGATCGTCTTCGAGGTAGTCCTCAACGGGAAACGAAAAGCCCTGTTTGTCGTGTCCGACAAATTCTTGTCCGAGGGCATCGGCAAGGTGGTCCTTGAGCGGCGTCTTCAGCCCGTCGGCCAGTTTCTCGTCGGTGGGGAGATTGAAGTACTTGCCAGCAAACCTGTGGTCGAGCAACGGGACACGGACTTCGACTGAGTCGGCCATGCTCGCTTTGTCCATGTATAACAGATTGTGACTCGCTAAATAGCCGCGTATGTCGAGATACTGGTAGCGCTGTGCGTCGTCGACGAACTCCCGGTTCGCAAGCATGTCGTTTATTTTTGTTCGGTAGCGGTCGTACCACGCGTTATCGCCGGTGAGGTTGGTTATCTCCTGGCGTGAGAAATAGTATGCGAGCGAGAAGTAATTTGATGGAGAGGTGTCACGGAGAAATCGGGCCACCCGCCCCAGGTTTCGGCGGAAACGCGAGTCCCGGGACGGAAACAGCCGATGTGCGAGTGATACTAGCGGCGAAAGTGGCGCCAACCAATCTGCGTTCGATATCACCCGCATGCGCTTGTAGCCAGCAAATAGTTCGTCACCCCCCATCCCGCTCAACATGACCTTCGTGTCGCGTTCGCGCGCTTCCTGTGCAAGCAAGTTCGCCGGGATAATTGCTGGGTCTGCAATTGGCTCATCCATGTGGTAGACCATCTGCCGGTAGACATCAAGCATTGAGGCATCCGGATCGAACGACTCGACGCCGATGTCGAGTTGAGCTGCGAGCCGTTCCAAATTCTGGTACTCGCCACTTACCTCCTCAGTATCGTTCCGAAGGTTCAGCGCCGTCAATGGCTGCTCATTTGTGGCGTGATAGGCAACGATGGATGAATCGATACCTCCACTTAGATACATCCCGAGTGGAACGTCGCTGACTAGCTGGTCTTGGACGACCGTTTCGAGGTCGTCGTCTAACTCCGAGACGTCTGGGTTACCGCCGTCGTCGACAATATCCCAATATTCGGTCTTATCGACTTCCTCTGTCTCTAAATCGTAGGTGAGATAGTGTCCAGCTTCCAGTTTGGCGATGTCTTCAAATAGCGTATCCGGTTCGTGAACCCAGAAATTTGCGAGGTACTCACCGAGCACATTCTCGTCGAGACGAGCCTCCACACCGCCTTTTTGAAGGAGTGCTTTTGCCTCCGACCCGAAGAGGAGCGACTCCCCGTTGGCATAGTAGACTGGCTTGACACCGAGATGGTCTCGGACGACGTGGGCGACCCCTTCATCAAGGTTGATGGCACCAAACGCGAACATCCCTACGAGTTCTTCCAAGACTCGGTCGATGTCCCACGTTTGATACGCTTTCAGAAGCACTTCCGTGTCGGTCGTCGTTTCGAACTCACAGTCGTGGTCGGTTGCCAGCGTTTCTTTCAGCGTCTTGTAGTTGTAGATCTCCCCGTTGTAGACGAGTGCGATGCTGTCGTCGTCAGTACGGAATGGCTGTCTGCCCTGCGGGCCGAGACCAATGATACTGAGACGGTTGTGGTCAAGATAGACATCTGTACCGTCGTACGACGTGACGAATGAATCATAGTCGTCGGGGCCTCGATGTGCGGTGACGTCGTTAGTAGAAGACTCAGTCTCACCAACTTCCCCGTCATCAAGTGAGCCAAGCAACCCGAAGATCCCACACATACTCTGTGTTCACTCCGAAACTCCGCCGAGGTACATACCTTTCGCGTCGTCAAGTTGGCCACAGTAAGCGACCGAGCGTTCTACCCATCGGTCCCAACCATGATATCGAGTATCTGTTCCGCGGCCGTGCCATCACCGAACGGGTTCTCCCAGTCTCCATCTGTCGAGAGCATCTCTCTGACACCGGCGAGGATGTCATCGGGGTTAGTTCCAACGACTGTGTTGGCACCTGCTGCGACTGTTTCGGGCCGCTCTGTCGACTCTCGAATGGTGACACAGGGCGTGCCGAGGATACAGGCTTCTTCCTGAACGCCGCCAGAGTCAGTCACGATGATGGCTGCCGTATCCTCTAGCCGGAGGAAATCAAGGAAATCGAGGGGGTTGATGAGGCGGACCGTATCGGGAGCCGTGACCTCAAATTCCTCCAGCCGTTCTCGTGTTCGTGGGTGAATTGGATAGATCACCGGATAGTCTAGCTCCCGTGCAACACGGCCGATTCCGGCGAAGAGATCCGCAAGTCGGTCCCGCTCGTCAACGTTCTCCGCTCGATGGGCGGTCATCAGGATGAACTCGCCGGACGTGAGGTTGTGCCTGTCAAGTATCGAGCTTTCTTCGGCAGCGATATTCCTGTGTGCTTGAACTGCATCAACGATGGTATTGCCAGTTACGTGGATACGGGATTCGTCGATGCCCTCATCCCTGAGGAGTGATGCACTTTCCTCCGTCGGAGCGAACAGATAGTCGCCGACGTGGTCAGTGATGACGCGGTTGATCTCCTCTGGCATATCGCGGTCGAAGCTTCGAAGGCCTGCCTCGACGTGCCCCAACTCCGCGTCCAGTTTACTCGTCGCGATTGCACCAGCGAGTACCGAGTTGGTATCGCCTTGCACGAGCACGACGTCAACATCCTCGGTAAGGACAACGTCTTCGATACCAGCGAGCATCTCACCAGTCTGTTCGCCGTGGCGTCCCGAACCGACGTCAAGGTGGTAATCCGGCTCTGGGAGGCCTAACCGCTCAAAGAAGACGCTGTCGAGTTCGTCAGAGTAGTGCTGACCGGTGTGGATGAGCGTGTACGAAACGCCGCGCCGGTCACAGGCACGGAGAACTGGAGAGAGTTTGATCATCTCCGGGCGCGTCCCGAGAACAATCGCGAAGTGGGATTCTGCCATCGTTCCGGTAAACCCGTCCAGCAGACAAATCGGTTGTTGTTTACTCTTCAACTCGGAATTAGCAGGGCAGCAGGCTACGCGCGTCACACGCCTTCGAACACGGTTCTAGGGCTTCGTCTTTTTAACGTCTAGTACCAACGGTCGTGTCCCAATCGAGCCCTAATCGAATTCGTTGGTTCTGCCGCATCCTGACTGTATTAATTCGTCATGGAGTTGTTCGTAGTTAGCACTCGTTCAATAGAGTTAGATACTGAAGAAGATAGTTTCATATAGCTTTAGAGGCCGGTCTAAAAACAGAATGAACATACCGGCCCGGGTCATAGTCAGCAAGCCTGGAACGCTGGTTCTTATCCTGTTGACGGCCTCAACCCTCTCACTCACAGCATTCGGCAACACACGGGTAATAGACGTGTTAATATTGGGGGCTGCAGCTGGAGTAGTGGTATTCTGGATGAGCGGACCCAGTAATTACGTCAGGTTGCCCCGGCCAGTCATTTTCCCGATGGCGGTTATCTGGGCCCTCTTCCTCCTCAGTTCCATTACGGCAGCGTCAACCGTTCCTGAGTCAACACTCCAAGCAGCAGCGGCCATCGTTATCAGCGGAACGGGCGTTTTCATCATCCCAAAAGTCTACGCCCACAGGTCGTTCTTTCGGCACGTGCTGTCGCTCTCGTTCCTTCTGGGGTTGCTCAGTATCCTTGCGGTCGTCATGCCGATTGAGTCAGTTGGTCCGGTAGAACTACTACGAGCGGTACCTTACGACCGATACCTCATATTCGGGCCACAAGAGTACGCACCGGTTCCAGTCAGCGGACTTAAAAACCCGAATATACTAGCAATCACCCTGCTCCCCGGTATCATTGTTGGGGTGAATCACATACGGAAGCGAGCAGCGGGGCACTCAATCCGTGGAGTGATTTCATTTGGGTTAGTGACCGCCGTACCAACAGCTGCACTTGTACTGACTCGTTCTCGGGGAGCCATGCTTGCGCTGGCCGCGGCCATCGTAATATACGTAGTAGTACACGATTTCTCATCAGTCATAGCTCGAGTATTGTGTCTGTGCGTTATCATCGGAACTGTCTTTTTCCTCGCACTGAGCGGTATCGGCCCTAATTTGATTGAAACTGTATCAGCGGGGAGAGCGTTCCGGTGGAGATACGCTCTTGACGCGATCTTTCAGCAGCCATTACTAGGATATGGTGTAGGGAATTCAAGAGTCATCATCCCAGAATTGCAGACGCAACCACACAACGCGTACTTCATGCTGGGGGCGTGGAGCGGCGTCGGAGCGGCAATTTTGTATCTCTATTTGTTCGCACAGATATTGTTGCTATCCGTACGAAAAAAAGTGGGAACGACGCCAGCGGTATTTCCGGCAATCCTGACCAGCTACTGGTTCATTTCGGTGTTTGAATCGGTGGATATATTTCACCTCACCATCTATTCGATAATCCTGGCAATTACGTTTGGGTTTGTTGCGTCCGGTGTCGTCCCACACAAACAGGCCCCCCAATCTAAGAGCGCGAAAAAACACCATGTATTGAACTCTTCCAACGATCATGAAGATCGCGATTAACGGCTTGGCCGCGGAGACCGGGGGCGGAGTGACGTACTTACAGAATCTTGTAAGCAGCATCATAGAGCTCTCGGAGCACAGCATCCACTTCCTCATCTCGGCCACTGCGAGAGAAAAATTCAATCTTCCGACAAACAATAACTCACTGACAGTAGAGTCTGTCCATATATCTGGCATTAGAAGTCGCCTGTGGTATGAGCAAACAAGCCTTCCTCAGTATATCATATGTGAGAATATTGACCTTTTGTATTCGCCGAGCGAAATTCCAGTCTTATGGTGTCCCTGTACACAGATCGTAGCAAATCAGAATCCAAATTTATATTACAACGTTAATGTTGAGAAGCGATTCTGGCAGCGAGTACGGGAACGAGTGCTCTCTGTGGCGTTAGAAGCAGCACAGTTGCTATCGGAGGCAACAATATTCGTTTCTGAATCATCGAAACGAAAGGCAACCCGAGAATTGCACATCAGCGAAAATAACGTGTACTCCGTGCAACACGGTGTTGACTCAGCATTCGTTAATGCATCCACAAACGACGCGGAAGTCACGAATGCTGGACGAGAGTACATTCTCCTTGTCTCCAGCATGTATAGGTACAAGAATGTAAATAATTTGATTTCTGCGTACGCGCGCCTTCCGACAGCGACACGCCGTAAACATCCACTCGTCGTTGTCGGCAGCAAGACAGTTGAAGCGGAGTATACGCGTGAAGTTGAGGAGTTGGCGAGAGAACTGGGCGTCGCAGAGAACGTCTCTCTCGTCGGTCGAGTCTCAGAGACTGCTGTCAGGTCGTACTACAGCAACGCTCACTTGTTCGTTTTTCCGTCCCTAGTTGAGTCGTTCGGCCTCCCCGTATTGGAGGCGATGGCTGCAGGCGTGCCAGTCGCTGCCTCCGCGAGCGCTTCTATCCCCGAGGTTGGTGGCGATGCAGCGGTGTACTTCGATCCAGAGGATCCCGACCAGATGTCTGTCATTATCGAACGAATGTTAGAGGACCAGGGATTACGTGAGGACCTTGTCGCTCGGGGGCGAGAACGGGTTAGAGATTTCACTTGGGAGAAGTGCGCTGAAGAGACACTCAACGTCTTCGAGAAGGCCACCAATATCGAGTGAACACTCAAAATAACCGAGCCCGTCCTCAAACCGGGAGATAGACATTGTAAAAGCCACAAACTGATTGTCTCTATAAGATATAGCTTAACAGCAACCACTAAATCTAAAGATGACTATGGGGCAACCAATGCCGCATAAACCTCTGTTAATCCCTGTAATGGGGGAGGGACAAATATCCTTTCTTTCGCAGTTTTCCAAGCATCTTTCCAGAGAAGGATATGACCCCAAGTTCATAACAGAAAATAATGAATTAGCGGCGGATATGGTGAAAAGAGTTGGAGATATGTCGGTTGTGCGCGGTCTTTCTGAAAACGATCCTGAAAAACCGTTAGAACAGTTACTAGAGAAGTTCGAGATCGACAGTCCACGGTCCTTCGTAGCGACTGAAATGGTCTATGACTACGCTTATCCGAAACCTTCTTCGAAGCCGTATCTCTTCTCGAGTTTTGATAGTTCGGATTACGATCCCTACATTGCCAAGTTACACCGATGTCTGGGTTTCTTCGATGGACTGTACCAGGACGGGTATCGAGGAGTCCCGCTCCAGAATCAGGGTGGCGAGATTGTGAGGCGGTCACTGCAGGCGGTGGCGGATTACTACGATGTACCCTCGATCTGGGTCGGATTCTCGCCGATCAGCGGTGCGTCCGGATTGCATCGTGACGAGTCGGAGTCTTGGGACGCGATTGGGCGGGCATCGTATGAGGAAATGACCGCGAAGGAGATAGAGCGGGCGGATGAGTTCATTGAGCGGTTTCGTGCTGGCTCCGGACAGATTGAGTCGGGCCTTCAACAGCGTTCGCTAGCAGAAAGTATTAGACAGAAAGCGGAAATCATCCGTCGCCATGCTCGTCATCTGGCCCCTTTCATCGAACAGTGGACGAGAGGGAACATCTTCAAGCGGGTTTCAGCAGCTTACGCCAATTGGAAGTACCTTGATCACGACGAGTCCGTGGAACTTGTTGAGGACTCTGACTACGTGTTCTATCCGCTCCAATATTACCGTGAGTCACGCGTGCTAGTACGAGCCCCAGCTTTCTACAAGCAGAGCTGGCTCGTGGAATACTTGTCTCGGTCTGTACCGTTTGATCACGAGCTGTTCGTGAAGGACCATCCGAAGCAGCTCGGCGCACAGCCCAAATCCGAGGTTGACGCAATAGTTCGACACTCCAAGGCACTTGATCCCCGCTGTTCCATGGGGCCTATTTTGGAGAACGCATCAGCGGTTGTCGTTCTTAACAACACCGTCGGATACGAGGCGCTCCTCAATAAAAAACCGGTCGTGGCACTCGGGGAGGCATTCTACACTGATTCTCGGTTTACGCACGCCGTTGAAGACATAAATGACCTCCCGCGAGCGCTCAATGAGGCGCTCGATGAAGGCGGCCCGACCGACGAGGAGTTGGTGGAATTCGTTCACGGACTGATTGAGGGTAGTTTTGACGGGGAATGGGGTGATGACTCAAAAAAGAATATAGAAGCACTGTCCACCTCGATAAAACAAAAATATCATCTTATTCCTGAGGACCAGCGGGATTAAGATATAACTCAGTTCGAATATATCGAGTACTGTGGAACTCCACATCTTGTATTTTCAATATTCGGAAATTATTTGGGATAGAGTCTCCGGGAATGGATTGCCGTCACTTGGTTGGAAATATTTTGAACTATCATGATCTTCACGCTTTCCTTCGTATAATTCAGAGATCTCTGCTGCGTCAGTCACACAATATGCCTCTTCATTTGTAATGAGTTGTTCACAGTAATCCGAAGTAAATTCATCAATAATAAATGTTTGTAATTCAAACTGTAGTCCTTCAAATATGGCCGTTGAGCTCACTCCGACTTGCGCAACTGATTCGGCAAATAATTGATAGAGAGGTTTGTCCTCACTTGTGGTAACAGAAACACTGCTATCAATTAACTCCTCATATACTGATTGCCAACGATGCTCAATAGACGGATGAGGTTTAAATACAACCTGAGTATCAGGCAATCTTTGGGATAACTCATCGGCAATCATAACTAAACGTCTACCAACAAAAAATTGTGAAATAACCACTATTTGATTGAGCGGGAGATCCTCTCCCACGTGCTGCCTAATTCTAGCGCGTTCATCTGCAGCATATGCATAGCCAATGGGGTGGAGCCTACGGTTGGCTGGGAGTTCATGTTCGCCAATCCACCCGGGCCCCCAAACAAGATGATGTTCAGAAAGGCTATGAGGCTGTACACCGTCAGGATATGCAAATCGGGGCTGGTAGCGATTGATCGTCCCGTGTTGAACCTCAATCGTGATTATTCCTAAATCTTGAGCGGTAGAGATTGCAGTAGGATAGTTGCCAGCAACGACGACAGCCCTTGGTTTATGCCGGCGGTATAATAGGCGATAGAGTTGTTGCTTGAATTTGTGCCTCGGATAGATACGGTTGGCGTGTTCACGCAGAGCCACTCCGATGCCAACCCGGTTTTCAACTGCCTGCTCCACTTCGGCTAAACGTTGACGAGCGGTTTGGCTGAGCGTCGGAGAAAGGACAGGAATTTCTGAAATAATCGCCGGCAGCGTCTGAAATATATCGCCAAAAACCCGATTCGGTGACGGCGTTTTAACTTTATTATAATGCAAACCGGATGCCTGAGCGATGGGCGGTTCAATATAAGACCACGAAAGATCAACTGAAAAGTCCGAAAGCAAAGGATCAAGAACAACATCCCACCAGTTACCGTCCTCCCGCTTGCGGCGACGGACAAAGCCGAAGAGGATCACATCGCGAGAATTAACGAATGGATTGCGTTTTAGTCTCAACGATCTCATCAAAGAAAGTGAATAGTGCAAGCGCGACTGCCCCTCAGCTTCGCGAGAAACATCAACTGAACCGGAATCCACAAATTCTTCACGAGCACGATGCCATATCTGTCCACGAATCAGTTCCCATATTGAGCTTCCATCTAGTGGCTTTTCAAACAGAGAGTATTCTGTCTCTATTTCATGTACACTTGAAGCTACCTCGGCGAAATCCATTCAGGAAGTTATCTGGTAGCAGCTACTAAATAACGTTGTTGAGTTATTGTGAGCATCAAAGAGATGAAAAACAGCACTGTTGCCATAATCCAGGCCCGAACCGGTTCAACCCGTCTCCCAGGGAAAGTAATGTACCCGCTTGACGGTCAGCCGGCACTTGAACACGTCGTCACTCGTACCACGCACGCAGACAGCGTGACCGATGTCGTGGTGGCCACCTCGGTCGAATCTCAGGACGACGTCATTGATCAGTACGCCCCGACATTCGGTGCCGACGTCATCCGCGGCAGCGAGTCAAATGTCCTCAGTCGTTTTGAGCGTGCTATCGAAGAATACGTTCCAGACACCGTTCTCCGGATAACGGGAGACTGCCCGTTAATCGATCCAAAAACGATTGACAGGGTTGCCGGTGCTGTTAGTAGCGAAAGGGCCGACTACGCGAGTAATATTTTTGAGCGAACATTTCCTCGCGGACTTGACGTTGAGGCGTTTACTGCTGAGAGTTTTGAAACAGTCATTTCTGCAGCAACAACACAGGCAGAGCGCGAACACGTAACCCCCTACTACCGGGAAAATCATGACGAATTCGATATTGTAAACGTCACGTCAGATCAGGTATTCAGTGATCAAAAGTACCTCAACCGAACTGACCTTCGACTTACACTTGATGAGGCAGATGATTATAAGCTTCTCGAAGGAATTTATAATGAGATAGAATACGACGGTGTCCTTCCGATTCGTGATGCGATTGACCTCGTTGACAGGGAAGGATTCGCTGAATTAAACGAGTCCGTTCGACAAAAGAAAATCTGATATGCACTTCGCGATCCGCGCCGATGGCGGGAAGGAGATCGGCTACGGGCACCTGATCCGTTCGAGTGCCCTCGCTGAAGAGATGATCGCGCGCGACCACGAGGTCACAGCTGCAACGACAACACCACAACCAGCCAGAGGTTCGTTTCCGGCCACAGTCGAAATTACTAGCCTCCGAACAAGGGACAACCCCGCTCCGTTCATAGATTGGCTAAACACGAACCAGCCAGACGCCGTGTTCACTGACTCGTATCCAGTTGATACCGAGTATCAGCGTGCAATCCGAGAACAGGCCCCGCTTACTGTACTTCAGGATGATGACCGCCACGCGGTCTGTGCAGACCTGTTCGTGAACGGCAACCTGTATGCGCCTGGTCTTGATTACGAATTCGTCGGCCAGGAACCCGAAACGTGTCTCGGAACCGATTACGTCCTCTTGCGGAACGAAATTCGGACCCACGCTGCTGGTGACCCACCCTGGCGGGACCAGCCGGAGCGCGCGCTCATTACGATGGGTGGCGGTGACATTGCCAACCTGACCCCGACTGTGGTTCGCGCATTTGACGGGCTTGATATCCACGTTGACGCCATTGTCGGACCGGGCTGTTCTGAAAGTCAGGAGCGAGATGTTCGTGAAGCCGCACGTGCGAGTTCGACTGAGGTACACGTCCACCGTGACCCGGATGACTTAGCGGAACGCATGTTCCGGGCTGACTTCGCGGTGAGTACGGCCAGCAGTACCACGTATGAACTCCTTGCCTTGGGGACTCCTATCGTGTGTATCCCTGTGGCCGACAATCAGGAACTAATTGCGTCGGCGCTTCGTGACCGAGAGGTGGCAACTGTTCTTACGCAGGGGAGTGAAGTGGGCGGGTTTCGAAACGCTATCATGGAATACGTGTGTAATTCTGAATTGAGACGCGAACGACAGTCGTACGGACGTGAACTTATTGACGGTCATGGAACGGA
>JAQCMZ010000027.1 GCA_028274825.1 Haloferacaceae archaeon | reverse complement strand
ACAGCCCTTCCAGCACCACACGATTTTGAAGCGCGATTCATCTGTCTCATCGCAGGCCGACTCGGGCTTCGTGCTGGGGAGATTGCACACTTCCAGACCGCGTGGGTGAACTGGAACCGCCGCACAATTCGTATCCCACAACACGAACCGTGCCAGTGCGGGTGCTGCCGACGTCAAGCCCAACAGGAAACTACCCACAACGACGGCCTATCTACTGCGGATGCCCTTGCATCTCGATGGCATCCGAAGACTGTCGCTTCGGCGCGGCTCATTCCATTTGACCTCTCGCTTCGACTTGAGCCGTATGTCGAACGTTTCGCTAACCGGTGTGATGCGTTTCCCCGCTCGCGGTCAACAATCAACAGGCGGGTGCAGGCCGCAGCCGAGGAGGCTGACCTTTCCGGACGTGTCTGTCCACACTGTCTACGAGCGACTGCCGCCAGCTACCGCGCTTACAAAGGCGTCGCCCCCGCTCCGCTCCAAGCTCCAGTGGGATGGAGCGATCTGGCGACTGCACAAAAATACATCCGTATCTCGGGGACAGCAACGGCTGATGCACTACGTCGTGTCCATCACGGGTAGGAACTTCCCAAATGTCGTTCAGTAGCGATGTGACCGATACGGAGGTTCTGTGCAGCAGAGAAGAAGATGGCTCTGGCATAGTTAATTCGGAGCAACCTGGATGGTTGAGAGCCCGTCTCACAGCGCATGCAGTGATGGAATGACAGAGATGGCAACAAGAAACTCCAGAAGATTGTTGAGCGTATGCATCAACCATGCTCCGAGGAGATTATCGAACCATAGTCGGAGTGCGGTGAGCAATACACCCGGCAGGAACGCATTCACGACGCCTCCCAGTCCGGCTGTAAACACGTGAATCCCCGCAAATACGACGAGTGAACCCACGCCAGCGACCACGGGTCCATATCCCCGTTCAAGAACAATCCCGAGAAAGGCTCCGGGGTATAGAATCTCTTCGGCGATCGGGGCCACGGCAACCGAACCGAGAAATAGAACGGCAATCGGGACAACTGCTGTGAGAGATGGAACTGTATAGCGAGCGACGCTAACGGTCTCTGATACCACCGTCGTCAGTGGCCACCCGATGATAATCCCGAGTCCAGTTGCACCCATCCCAGCTGCAACTTCGGCAGATGATGGGGCTCGGAACAGCGCACTCGCTTTCCAGACTTCCTCACCCCCTGTACATACAGACCAACCAGCACCACGACGTTGGCGAACGCATACATCAGGAGCGGGAATTGCGGTGGAAATCCGGGGTCTTGCCCTCCCGTGAGTGTATACGCGCTGGCGATGACCAGTACCGTCAGTCCAATCGGAGCAAGTGCAGCGAGAAGCCACCACGAACTGAGGGCCGATAACGGCGCAACCGCCTGGTCACGACCCTGTGGGCGAAGATGAGTCCAGAAGTTCGCAGATCCCATCGTGGTCGTATCTTCCGCCACCGGGACAAAAATTCATGCAGTCTGTCATACTGGCGTACGATTTCGAGTGTTGCTCTAAGAGTATCTGTGCTGTTACTGATCGGCAGCGAGAGTGATGACTGTCGAGTCGCCAAGACGCGCCCGATTGTGCGGCGCCGACCAGTCAGCCGCCGGTCCCACTGGAACGAATCCTGTCAGGTTGATGTCCTCGTGACTGCGATAGTAGTGGGCTTTCACCTGGTCCATGTTGCAGGTCGCCCGGACGCCCGGAAGTTGATACATTTCACGAGCATACGGCCAGAGGTTTTCGAAATCAACCAGCCGCTTGAGATTGCAGTTGAAGTGAGTGTGGTACACTGCGTCGAATCGATAGAGTGTCGGGAACAGGAACACATCGGCAAGGGTCAATTCGTCGCCCGCGAGGAACCGACGTTCCCCGAGTACGCTATCCCACTGCTCGAGCGCGTCGAATAGATGCCGGACTGCCGTCTCGTATTCCTCTTGGGTGTCGGCGAATCCTGCTTTGTACACACCGACGTTGATATCCTCGTGGATTTGCTCGATGATGGCGTCGATCTCTTCTTGTTTCTGTGCGGGATAGAGATCGGTGTCTCGCGTGGCGTATTCGTCGAAGGCGTCGTCCAAGATACGAGCGATGTCGGCTGACTCGTTGTTGACGATCGTGTCTCGTTCGGTGTCGTAGAGGACGGGCACAGTCACACGCCCGGTATAGGCTGGGTCAGCCTGAGTATATACCTCACGGAGATATTCGAAGCCGTTCACCGAATCGGGTGTGCAGTTGTCCTTTGTCGGGGTGAATTCCCATCCATCGTTCCGACGGACTGGATCGACGACATCGATCGAAATCACGTCTTTGAGCCCTTTCAGGCGCCGCGTGAGTGCCGTCCGGTGCGCCCACGGACACGCCCGAGAAATATACAGATGGTATCGATTCGGTTCCGCGGGATACTCTGGTTCGCTGTCTCCATCTGTACTACCGATCCAGGCGTCGAACCCCTGTTCGTCGTGTCCCCGCTCGGGGGCAACAACCCACTCGCCGTCAACAAGCTTCCCCATTGTCACATCACTCCTTTCCTGGTGGTGTGGTTGCTGTCGATACGCGCATCGATTGCTGATTCGGACATTGCAGTTGCGGATACGACCTACCCATTATAATATTTCAGGCAGACTATATGAAACCAGGTATTGTCCACTATACTTGACCCTCACGATGGTGATTGTGACAGTCTGGACAGCACGGCCAGTGTCGGATGGTTTCCTAACTGCTGTGCTGGGTACCGATTCGCTATGAACCGTTCCGGTGTCATGTGTCTACCCACCCGTCCATATTGGTCGGTTTCCTTGACTGAACCTGATATATAGTAAACTACCTGATACTTATGGAGGTAGTTCCCCTCCGTTCAATCGCAATGGCAGACAAGCCAACTCCCGCGGACGAACCGTTCAGGCCAAACAACACGGCGATGCTGCTCGTCGATTACCAGACTGGCGTGTTGCAAGGCGTCCAGACCCAGGACCCGACTGCCCTGAAGAACAAGATCGTTGCGCTGGCCAACATGGCGAAGCTGTACGAACTCCCGGTCATCCTGACCACGGCGGACAAGGAAGGGCCCCTCGGCCCGCTGCTCCCGGAACTGGCAGAGTTGTTTTCCGAACCCGCAATCATCGACCGGTCGGTCGTCAACGCCTGGGACGACCCGCGCGTCGTCGAAGCAGTTGAGGAAACCGGTCGAGACAACCTCATCATCAGCGGAATCTCTATGGAAGTGTGCGTCACGTTCCCGGCTGTCTCCGCCGCCACTGACGGGTACAATGTCCAGACGGTCCTCGACGCGACGGCAGCGATTAACCGACTCGGCGAAGAGGCTGCACTCTGGCGGATGCAAGATGCTGGCGTCACTCCAACCACCTATAACGGGATTGCGTCAGAGTTGCTCCACGATTGGACGAACGACAAAGGAAACGACCAAGCGATGCAGTTTGCCGAATTCTGGCCGCCATATGATTACCTCATCAACAGCCACCAGAATGGCGGCAACTGACATCGTCCGTCGCGTGTAACGCGGAGGTATTCACCACTTCGAGGAGGAGTTCGCACCCGGTGTGTGGTTGGACAGGGGTACTTTTGATGCGACTTCTCAGACGGTGAGAGAGTGGACAGATGCGTCGTCGTCGAGACGGACTGTGAGACTGTCAGTCTGCGTCGGCACTTCAATGAGAATGTCCCACGGCTCTCGGCTCTGGACTGTCATGAGTTCTGCGTCAGTAATGAATGGCAGTTCCCAGAGATAATCAGTCGTTACGTCAATCCCGGCCATGGCAAGATACCCGACGACCGTTGGATCATCGAGCAGTCGGATTCCAACCGGGATGTAGCTATAGAAACTACAGTTGTG
>JAQCMZ010000025.1 GCA_028274825.1 Haloferacaceae archaeon | reverse complement strand
CGTCGGGTGACGCGGTCGCGTCACCCTTGCCCGCTGTGACTTCCAGCTACTGCTGAGAGCTTACCAACAATCCTCTACCCAAGAGCGCTGTGCTCATATCGTACCACTGTTCTATCGTGTCGGGATTAGCGTCGCACCGCTCCGATATCACGTCCTCGGTGGGAACACCATTCGCCCGGAGATAGGTGATATATCCCCGGCGGATAGGGTGTGGAGAGACAGATTCTGGACAGTCGTATGCGGCGTTGTTCGTTTGGGCGGCCTCGCAAGTATCCGGATCCTTCCCGACCGGGCAGTCCTCCCCGATGGCACACGGCCTTGACCACCCATACACGTACTGTCGAATCGTACTTTTCTGGAGCCGACCGTTCCCCGTCGTCAACAATGGCTCTCGTCCGTGTTCGTCGGTGATCGAGTTCCGATTTGCCTTAATATAACCATCAATGGCCTGAGCGGTATCCTTGGAGATGCTGATTTCTCGTTCGCCGTCGTAGCCGTTCTTCAACCTCGTCCCGGTCTCTTCACGGTTGACGGCTGCGATGTAGCGTTCCTCGGCGTCGTAATCGTCAAGATCGAACGCGTGGAGTGTAGACTGTCGAATCCCGGTCTCAGAGAGGATAGCCCACACAACGTGTGCTTTGGTGAACGGCCTGTATGTTTCCAGATAGTCAACAATTTCTTTGGCATTCTCTCTGGCCAACCACCGCTCGTCTTGGCCCTCGTGTTTAGAAAGGGTCGGAAGAATCACGAGTTTGTGGAAGCCGTGATCGAATATTTCTCTCCGTTCGCAGTACTGGAGGAACTTCCTGAGGGCGGCTAGACAGCTCTTGATAGAGGACGTTGCTCCGAGAGATGATTCTTCGCGGAGATATTTTTGGAACTTGTCTAACGTGTCTATACAGATGTCTCCGAGGTACTCGATGTCGTGTTCTGTACAGAACTCTTGGAAGTGCTTGAGTCGCCCTCGATAAGCTGTGATGGTACTCGGCTGAACACCCCAGGGGTTTATATCGAGATAGAACTCGATGACCTCATCAAGCGGGATTGCGCCGGAAAACAACTCGTCGCTGTATGCGGTACTGGTATTGGTCATTGCTGAATTTGTGTCCTGCTCGACACAATTGGTTGGCTATCTATTAATTCAGCTGGGATCTGACTCAGGCGATGAGACGCTTGGAATAGCTTCTCAGTCATGTCGTGGATTCTCCTCCATGAACGCTTCCAGGTTAGGTTGAACAATGTATCGTCTGACTCCCCTGATCCGATCATCGTCGAATATTTCACTTCCACACAATCCATTCGTACCTCAACCCGGCTGCTGGATGACCTTTAAATTTGACCGGAGGTTTAGTTACAGCATGTCGGGGAACTCCGAGAGCCAGCCAGAGGGAGGTGATCAGAAACACCAGCCAGAACTTACTGACTTTGTTGAGAGAACTTGCCCGGTCTGTGGCCGCAAATACGGCGAGAACGGAGACGACTGCCATCCCTCTTCCGTGGCCGAATTCGAACGACGCCTCGCTACACAAAACTGGTTACTCACCGGACGGCGACCACCCGAGACGCCACCCGGCAAGTCTCCCGTCGTCGGTAGTGACCGAGTCTCGTTCGAACCCACCTACTTGGCGGTCAGGTCACTCATCCAATCTGAGTCTGACCGGTTCGACGCGTACCTCTCGCACACACAATATCAGATCCTGGCTCAGACGTGGATCGCATCGGTTTACCATCGGTACCTGTCCGAGACAGATGAGTTAGTTCCGGGCGTGCTGGCCGGGATTCAGGCTAGTGAGGATCGGATTACACGAAGAGGGAATGAAGACACTCCAGCGAGGGTGTTCGCCCACATTGTGTTTCTTGATCAATACGGATTGCTACCACGATACGATTCTCTCGTTCGAGGCGGGGGACGGAGTCTCAGTGAGATCTGTGCGGAGTACTACGACGTACGACCTACTGAGCTGGAATCCGAGTGGGTAGTGAAACGTCGTGTTGACCGCTCGAAGGTCTACAGTACGACGCCGGAGTTCCGCCAGGCGTGGGAC
>JAQCMZ010000008.1 GCA_028274825.1 Haloferacaceae archaeon | reverse complement strand
GTTCACCCCCTGTGTCGCGGAGGTCGTCGTCTGCTCGCTGAATCCGGCGAGTCGTATCCCCCTCAACGCGGTCACCTGGCTCGAACACGTGTGACAGATGCCAGAGATCGTCGACGTTCTCCGGGGCGAGGGTGAGTCGCTCACGTCCCTCTTCTCCCCGGCCGCGATCCGTGATGCGCATATGAACTCTTCTCCCGGTAGCGCATCAACGCTCCGCTTTTGTGTCGTCTCCACCACTCCCAGTCTCATACTCGGTTGTCGAAGGGCTCTGTTCCTCTTCGACATCGTCGGGTGCCTGGTCGTGGTCGCCCGTGTCTCGGGAGTCACCTCTCCAGTGGAAAGCGTCCAGATCAGTTTCACTCTGTGTTTCGTTTGTCGAACCAGCCGACACGTCATCGAAAGTATCGTCAGGCCGACCACCCCACTCGAAATCACCCGCATCTGTATCTGTCTCTGTGTCCGTGTGGTTCACTGGTAATCGCTCACCGCCTAGATCGTGCGTGGAGGTTGTGGGCGAATTCGGGGTCGGATCGGTCGACGGTAACGATTCGAACCGCGGTGAGCGGGCAGGGTCATCACCGTCGCCGCTCTCGGGACTGTTAGCCAGATTACTTTCGGGGTCGTCTGCGAGATTCACAGACTGGCGGGAGTGGTCGCCACTCGCAGCGGGAGAATCAGTCTCGCTCGCGGTCAGAGGGACGTCTCTCCCGGTCTGCACAGGAGTGCTGGAGTCCCGAGTGGGTGTGAGCATCGCAGCATCAGAGCGAGCGTCAGTGCCGCCAGTCTGTGGGACATCCTGCGAGAGGGTTTCACTCCCAGGAGCATTCCGGGAATCACGCGTGTGCTTTTGATCACCACTGTATGGGGCCGTAATCCCGCGGCCGTACAGCCAGTGTGTGACGACTCGAGAATAAAACACCAGCGGGATGCCAATTAGCACCGCCACCAGTGGCACAGAGATCACGAGTCCTACAATTGTGACCGCAACTGCCAGCAGCCAGCCAGTGACGTACTGCGCGGTCGTCACCCGCGAGAGTACCCGCTGGAGAGCGAATCCATCCCGGAGTCGACCCGTTGTGGCGAAGCGGGCCACCGCAGCCGGCTGTACGTACAGGACCGCCAGGAGATACACCGCCGCAAATAGAGAGGTCAGTGCCGACACCGTGCCAGTGACTGCCGTCGGACTGGCTTCGGTCACGGTACTCAACTCGATCGTGCCGAGAACTACCACGATGACGCCAAATATCGCGACTAACGGGAGTACGTATCCAATGAATAACAGTCCCGACTTGAGACCATCGCGATAGAGTTTCCCCCACCGAATAAACGACGGCAGTGTCTCGGCCCCTTGGGCAGAGGCGCCAATCACTCGGACGTAATACCCGCGCACGAGCAACGTCGGGAGGAGTGCGATCGGGGCTGCGAGAATGGCCAACGGGGTGAATGCCAGTGCCCCCCCGAAGACGGCGATAAACCCGACGCTCAAAGCCAGAAGAAATCCGCCGGTGAGACAAGTTCCGACGAAGTCGTCCGTCCGAGTAACAACGCGCAGTGACTCCCGTAACATAGTATTCTGTATGAGGAGTGTGTACATAGAACTTGCACCACACCGCCAGCAACCCAGGCTCTGGTATCCTGCTGGTCGTTCGCTCGCGAGAGACCTTATCCTAAATCCCTCCCAGCGCTCAAGCCGTCGGCTATCATGCCGCGAGTACGCGACCGGGGCGGGATTAACTTCCTCCCATTCCTGAAGAGGCGAGCTTCCGCTATCCTTCTGTCACTGCGTCCGATCAGCATCTAAGTCTCTCTGTGACAGGACAGTTGCCTCCAGCCCCTCGGCGGCGGTATCGGAGACAGGTGCCAGTGACCACTCACTCGGCGGTCATCTCGCTACCGCCACCAGGCAGGAACTCCGCGATTTTGTCCGGGCTTGCAACCTTTCTGACGAGTGATTCGTCGGTGAATCGAGAGCGAAACTCACGGTAACAGCGTTTTGCAGCGTCGTTTTGGGCGTATTTGCCTGGGCGAAGCTGGATTGTCGTCGCCGCTTTCTCCCGAATGGTGCCAGACGGGCCGCCTATCACTCTCGTGAGCGGCTCACACTGGATCCCCACCGCGACTTCTGCGGAGACAGACCGGTGATACGTCCGGTCACCGCGGATCACGAAGCCGCCTTTTTCGATATACTCGCCGCTTTCTGGTGTTTTCGACACCTGATCCGGGGTTACTTCGTATGCGTCACCAGCAAATCGGCCGTCCTTCCAGACGGACGAATACGACACGGCAAACTGTGCTGCCTCTGCACGGCTTCGGTCAGGAATCTCGACATCGCGTGCAGCCTCGCTCGGACCCGCAGCCTTGAGAATCGTCACTGGGCCGCCATGAGCCTGCGAATGCAAAAAGAGGTCGTTACTGTCCATGTACTTTTTCACCAATTCCTCGTTCTGGTCAGCATTTCGCCCCCCGATCACCAGGAACTCATCGCTCGTGTGGAACCACCGAAACCGGTCGTACCAGGGGTCGGATGTGCGGATAGGAACCGACGACCGATTCACCCAGTCGGGAGTCGACTGTGTGGCGTCATCAGGTGTTTGGCTTTCGTCATCGCCGGGGCCATCGTGTTCGCCGTCTTGATCGTATTCGTCTCTGCGCTGCTGGAGATCTGCGAGTTCGTCTCGTGTGTTCTCGATTGCCTCCAGAGCGCCCTCCTTTTTCTGTTTAATCCGCTTGGCTTCCT